>JAICEV010000277.1 GCA_025923975.1 Propionibacteriaceae bacterium | reverse complement strand
GAGTCCGATCTTGCGCCCGGCGACATCGTGCACGTCAACGCCCACGCCACCTCCACTCCGCAGGGTGATGTCACCGAAGCCAGCTCGATTCGGCAGTCACTGGGGGAACACACCGAGGCGATCGTCACCGCAACGAAATCGATGACCGGTCACCTGCTCGGTGGCGCGGGGGCGCTGGAGTCGCTCGCTGCCCTGCTCGCCTTGTATCACCGAAAAGTCCCCCCGACCATCAATCTGGACAACCCAGAACCTGATCTTGGTATCGACATCGCCACCAAGGTGCGCGACCTGCCAGGCGGTGACTTGGCTGCGATCAACAACTCATTTGGCTTCGGCGGTCACAACGTCGCCGTCGCCTTCACCAACGCCTACGCCGCAGGGGACTTGAGATGACGACGACAACCGAGCGCGACACCGCTCCGGCAACCCGGGCCACCGGAGCTCCCACTGCCGCTGCACCCCAAAAAGTCAGGCTGCCGCGCGAGCAGGACCCCCGCAATCCGAACCTTCGACTGCAGGCGCTCCTGGACGTCGGTTCAGTCGAGCTGATCACGCCGGATGACGACTCCGGGATGTTGGCAGCGGCCGGAACGATCAACGGCTGCCGGGTGGTTGCCTTCTGCTCGGATGCCACCGTGATGGGCGGCGCGATGGGCATGGACGGCTGCGACGTTGTGGTACGGGCCTATGAGCGGGCGATGCATGATCGGGTGCCGATCTTGGGTATTTGGCACTCCGGCGGCGCTCGGCTAGCCGAGGGTGTGCTGTCCCTGCATGGAGTCGGGCGGATCTTCCATGCGATGACCCAGGCCTCCGGCAAGATCCCGCAGATCTCCATCGTGCTGGGCTTCGCAGCCGGCGGTGCGGCGTACGGACCTGCACTTACTGACCTGGTGATCTTGGCGCCGGAGGGTCGGATCTTCGTCACCGGCCCCGATGTGGTGCGATCAGTCACCGGTGAAGACGTCGACATGCTGCGGCTCGGCGGACCGGACACTCACGGGCGCCGATCGGGTGTCGTACACGTGGTCGCCGAGGACGAGCCGCATGCTATCGAGCAAGGTAGGGCGCTCGCGACCTTGCTGGCCAGCCAGGGCCTGACCGCCAAGCGCGTTGCTGACGTTGATCTTGCAGCACTCTTGCCCGAGTCGCCAAAGCGGGCCTACGACGTTCATCCACTGATCAATGGCCTGTTGGATCGCGGCTCGACAGTTGAGCTGCACACGCGCTGGGCTCCCAACATCATCGTTGCGCTCGGACGGCTTGCTGGACGCACTGTCGGTGTGATCGCAAACAACCCACTGCGGCTGGGAGGCTGCCTGGACTCGCTCAGCGCGGAGAAGGCGGCCAGGTTCGTACGGATGTGCGACACCTTCGGGGTGCCGCTGGTCGTGATCGTCGACGTACCGGGCTATCTGCCAGGTGTCGGTCAGGAATGGGACGGCGTGGTACGTCGTGGCGCGAAGCTGCTGCATGCCTTCGGCGAAGCGGTCGTTCCGCGGGTCACGCTGGTCACCCGTAAGGCGTACGGCGGTGCGTACATCGCTATGAACGCACGCTCACTCGGTGCCACTCGAGTCTTCGCATGGCCGGGGGCCGAGGTAGCCGTAATGGGCCCGATCGCCGCCGTTCGCATCCTCCACCGACGCAAGCTCGCCGAAGTCGCCGACGACGTACGTCCCCAGGTCGAGGCCGAGCTTGCCGCTGAGCACGCGCGGATCGCCGGCGGTGTGGAAAAGGCGGTCGAGATCGGGGTCGTGGATGAGATCGTCGCACCTGACGCCACCCGATCGGCCCTGGCAGCCGCCATTCGAGAGGCCGATACCGGTGAACGCGGCGCCCACACCAACATCCCCCTCTGACAGGTTGAGCTAATGCAGGTCAACGCGGCATCGCGAGAGGAATACTTCGAGGCCGCCGGCCCCCGCGAAGGCGAGCTTCGTCAGTTGGACGCGATCATTCGGGAGTTTGCCCCAGCGCTCACCCCAGCGTTGAGCGATGGTATGGGCAGCGCGCAGATGCTCGGCTATGGAGAGCAGCCCTACCAGACCAAGTCGATGAAGGAACCTGGCGTGTGGCCCGTCATCGCACTAGCTGTGCAGAAGCGGTATCTGAGCCTTTACGTGTCTGCGGTAATCAACGGTGAATACGTGGCTGAGCGGTATGCGAGTCAACTTGGCAACGTCAGTTGCGGCAAGAGCTGCATCCGCTTCACCAAGATGGACAAGATCAATCTCGAGACGTTGAAAAAGATCTTGGTCGAGGTCAACGACCGGTACGTCGCAGGTGAGATGCTATTCGGCTCGTTGTGACGCCGACTTGTCAGCGTGGGTGAGGGCATTAGACGACCTCGTGCAGCCACCGGACTGGCGCTCCCTCGCCGGCACAGCGGAAGGGCTCCAGCTCTTCGTCCCAGGCGCGGCCGAGTAGGGCATGCAGCGCGTCGGTGAGACTCTTGCCGCCGAGTGCGGAGACCGCAATCGCATGCTTGATCCGGTCCTCGGGAATCATGATGTCGCCATGGATTCCCGTGGTCGCATGGAAGATGCCAAGCGTCGGGGTGTAGGAGTAGCGCTCCCCTTCCGTGCTTGATGTGGGCTCCTCGGTCACCTCGAAACGCACCCGTTGCCAGCCCTTGAGTGCGCTTGCCAGTCGGGCCCCCGTTCCACAAGGACCGGTCCAGGAGTACTCGGTTCGATAGCAGGCACGCTCGATTGGCTGAGGAATCCAGTCCACGCGTATGGGCATGCCAAAGACGCCGCCCACTGCCCACTCGATATGTGGGCACAGTGCTGACGGCGCGGAGTGGATGTACAGAACTCCACGGGTCGTGCTCATGACCAGATCCTCCAAGTGCGAGACCAAAGACAACCTGAGGGCTGCCTTCCCCAACAGCCTCAAGCCGGTCGCGCGGGTGAACCTGGTGTGCTCCTTATCTTGCACCATGGGCCACAGCTGCACCAAGAGGCAGCAGCCGACTCGCGCCGCTCTTTTTGTTCGTCGCTCGCGCATCGCGCTTGGAATCCGCCGCCGTCGTCGTCGCTCGCGGCGAGGCAACCTCATACATTGAACCCGTGACGATTGCCCCGTACGGATCATGGGCGTCCCCGATCTCCATCGACCAGCTGACTACTTCTTCAGTCCGACTTTCCGCGGTACAGATCGATGATCAGTACGTCTACTGGTTGGGGGCCCGGCCCGACGAAGGAGGCCGCGCAAGCCTGTGGCGACGGCTCATTGCCGGCGGTGAGCCGGTCGAGGTCACGCCGGCACCGGCCTACGTACGCGACAGAGTGCACGAATATGGGGGCGGTGAGTATCACGTCTCGAGTGGCACTGTGGTCTATTCGGAGTACACCGACGGGCGACTCTACGCAATTCGCAACAATGGCAGCCCGCACCCGATCACCCCTGAGGGTGCCTTCCGATTCGGCGACATCCGAGTCCATCCCGAGCGCCAACTCGTGCTCGCGGTACGCGAAGACCATTCCAGCGGCGGCGAACCGGCTAACACCATCGTGGCTCTTGATCTTGACGGCCCGAACGTCGATGGCGGTGCGGTGCTTTGCGCCGGTGCCGATTTCTACTCCACCCCCGAGCTTTCGGCCAACGGACGATTGGCCTGGACCCAGTGGAACCATCCGAACATGCCGTGGGACTCAACGACGATCATGGTCGGCTCCCTGAACGGCACAACGGTCCCGAGCAGTCAAGTTGCGGGCGGCCCGAGCGAATCCGTCCTGCAGCCGCGCTGGTTCGGTGACGAACTGATCTTCATTTCGGATCGTACGAATTGGTGGAACCTTTACGTGTGGACCGCGGATGCGGTTCGACCGCTCTGCGCAATGGAGGCGGAGTTCTGCGAACCGCAGTGGACGCTTGGCCAACGGCCGTACGCGATCATCGACGATGATCATGTGCTGTGCAGCATCAACCGCAGCGGTGAGCAGAGCATCGCCATGCTGCGGATCTCCGAGGGGCGGCTGCATCAAGTGGTCCCTTCGGGTACGGCCGCCACCTCCCTCGACGTCGGCGGCCGGACCGCCGCTGCCATTCACAACTACCTGGACAGGCCGGCGGCAGTGGCGCTCCTCGACCTCGATCAGGGCGGCTGGACGGAAGTCAGATCCGCCGCAGAGATGATCATGGATGAGGCCTCGGTGTCACGCGCCCGACGGATCAGTTGGACTGCTGAGGAGGGTGTCGTCTACGGCCACTTCTACCCGCCCAGCAACGCCCACTGCAGCGCACCAGAGGGCAGCCTGCCGCCCTTGATCACGCTGTCTCATGGAGGTCCGACTGCGTTCGCTGCACCCGATTTCAAGATCGCGTACCAGTTTTGGACATCGCGCGGCTTTGCCATTCTCGATGTCAATTACAGCGGCAGCACTGGTTTCGGCCGCGCGTATCGAGACCGGCTGAAGGGCCGCTGGGGTGTTGTCGACGTACAGGACTGCATTACGGGAGCGATGGCGATGGGGGCGCAAGGGCTCGCCGACCCCGCCCGGCTGGCAATTATGGGCGGCAGCGCCGGCGGCTTTACGACGCTGGCTGCCCTCACCACCACAGATGCCTTCGCCGCAGGCATCAGCCAGTACGGCATTGCCGATCTTGAGGAGCTCGCGACCGATAGCCACAAGCTTGAGGCGCGGTATCTGGACAGCTTGATAGGCCGGTACCCCGAAGACCGCGCTATCTACCTCGAGCGCTCACCGATCCACCGTCTTGATCAGCTCTCGGCGCCGATCTTGCTGCTTCAGGGGACCGAGGACAAAGTCGTGCCGCCGAAGCAAGCTGAGATGCTCGCGGATGCAGCTCGCCAGAAGTCTCTGCCTGTTGCCTTGATCATGTTTGAAGGTGAAGGTCACGGCTTCCGCAAGGCGGAGACGATCAAGGCGGCGACTGAAGCGCAGATCTACTTCCTCGGCCGGATTCTCGGCTTCGAACCAGCGGATCGGGTAGCACCGATTCCCATCGACAATTCGCCCCGGATCGCGCGCCGCTGATCGGAGACGAGGGAGGAGACACGCTTTTCCGTCTCCGAGAGAGGACGACGTCAGCGGATCACGAGCGCGATCCCCGCGACGCGGAGCGTCGCAATGTCCTTGCGGATCGCGCGCCGCTGATCGGAGGACGAGGGAGGAGACACGCTTTTCCGTCTCCGAGGG
>JAICEV010000276.1 GCA_025923975.1 Propionibacteriaceae bacterium | reverse complement strand
CGCGCTCGAACCCGGCGAATTGGAACCCATGGCCAGCAACAAACGGCTTCGCTCGCTGAAGGGAATCGGTGAAGCTACGGAGGCCGTGATCCCGGACGCACTGGCGGGCAAAGTCCCTGGGCAAGCAGCGGGTTGAGGTGATCCAGATCGTGCGGGCGCTGACCCTGCCTGGGTACTCGTGGTCCTCGCACCTGGCCGTACTCATGTGGAAGGGGTACGAGGAGGCGCTCGGGCGCTAGGGGCTGACATGCCGCGGGACCTGGACTACGCCTGGCCGCTCCGCTCACCTGCGGAGATCGAACGGGAGCTACGCAAGGTGGAGAACGCCCGGCGTCGCGCCCAGCGGACCGCGAGAAGCTGGTGCAGGACATGGAGCGCGTCCGCAAGAAGCGCAGCGCGGCGGCCAAGCGTGGCTGGAAGACGCGCCTCGATAAGGCGAAGCGTGAGGCCGAGCGGTTGCGGGAGAAGGCCGGCGGGTAGCGCAGGGCCTCGGCGACTGATCCTGTACCAGCTTCGAGCACTGCCGTTCCTAAATCAGGCTGCAGCGGCAAAGAGCGGGGGCAGGACAAACAGCATGCTGAGCGACCACGTGATGTGGGTGAGGATTGGCGCCAGTACGCCGCCAGAGGCGCGGCGCTCCAACGCCACTACGGTTCCAAGGACGGCAGCCGCGAAGGTCAGTACGGGATTGCCACTGGGAACGGTTGTCAACACATAGAGAACCGTGGAAATCAACACAGCGTGTCGCACGCCGACGGCGGCAAAGAGTGCGCCCCTGAAAAATAGCTCCTCGGCGACGCCGTTGACCAGCGTGATCACGAAAATGATCCAAAGGTTTCCCAATCTCGCGTAGCCGAGGACGTCTTCGGCGAGCCTGACGAGCGATGGGATCGTACGAACAATAAGAGCGCCCAGGACGAAGAGCGCGGCTACCAGAAGTCCCACCGCGATGGAAGTGATGGTCGGACGCCGCAGCCTGCCGGCTAGGAGGACATGCCCCAGGTGAAGTGGGCCGGACAGCAGGCTGCCGAGCGTCCAGGTTGCAGCCAAACCGAAGGTCAACAGGTAGAAGGCCGGATCTCCCTGCCGTAGTGAGAAGGAAAGGCCTAGCAGAAGGGCGCCGAGCGCCAGCGTGACCGCAACAACGATCCGGCGGCGCAGGAACGCCGCGTCGGACTGCCAGTGGTCTCGCTCGACCTTGTCGATCAATACCGGACGGACGATCTCAATCGCTCGCCCAATCATCCCCTTTGGGCCGAGAGTCACGATCTTGTTTGGGCGGCAGCTCGCTGTCGAAACGCCTCTATCACCGCGTCGTCATAACTCAGCGGCATTCCCGGAATGATCTTGGTGATCGCGTGGTCCGTGACGATGACCTCATTGCTCATCGAGTCGACGAGATTCCGTGCGGTTGCGGTGTCGACATCGGTCACCAGTGCCAACCAGTAAGAGGACAGCCGAGGAGTCAGCAGCGGCACGGCCAACATGGGCAGTGCGCGGTGGTGATGCAGGCGGGCCACCCGCCGCATCATCTCGGCGTACGTCAGAACGTCGGGCCCACCGATCTCGAAGGTGCGTCCTTTGGCTTCCTCGGGCTCAAGGACTCCGATGAGATACCGAATGACGTCGGACAAGGCAATCGGCTGTGTGCGGGTGGTCGCCCACTTCGGCACCACCATTGCGGGAAGATGGGCGACGAGCTGCCGTGTGATTTCCCAGGAAATGCTGCCGTGTCCGATGACAATGGCGGCCCGAAGCGTGGTGACCGCTGCGCCTCCGCTCGCCAGCAGGTGCTCGACCTCTCGCCTGGACTTCAGGTGAGCGGACAGGTTCGCATCGTCTTGGCCAAGGCCGCCGAGATAGATCAACCGCTCGAGACCGGCCTCCGCTGCTGCCCTTCCGAATGCAAGGGCAGCCTCGGCGTCCTTCTCGACGAAGTCCGGCCGTGACAGCGAGTGCACGAGGTAATAGGCGGCGTCGGCGTCAGCGAGCGCCTGGCTAAGACTGGCAGGTTCGTAGACGTCACCGAAGATGGGCTTGCCAGCGCCGGAGTGCGTATCAGGGTGTCGGGTCATGGCCAGCACTGAATAGCCCTGGGCTTCCAGCGCCTCGGTGAGGTGAGAGCCGACGAAACCCGACGCTCCCGTCACGAGCACCTGCTTAGCCATCCAGTCTCCTTTTCGCCCTAGGCCGGAAGGACTCCGCGGACCTGGCTCTCGCGGGAGTGGGCCGGATCACCGTCGTACGGCTCTATCGATACGTCGACGATGTTGAATCCCTCGAGTTGACTGGCGAGCGCGGGCGGCAGCGGGTAGGTGGCTCGTCCATCGTCGGGTAGCACCCCCAAGGGATACATGCGCTGGCCGTCAGTGTTGATCAGCCACACCTCTCGGTAGCGATCCGGCCTGGGCGGCGCGTCGATCTGCACCCTCAGCTCAGGACGCCCCCGATCACGAAGGAGCTCGGCGGTACCTTGCCCGGTCTGTCCCGGGAGCGGCTCGAGCGAGGTGCTCGAGGTGACCTCGACCCTGTCGCGGACGGCGACAGTGGTGATGCCGGCACCGATGATGAGCCCCAACACCGCTGCGGCGGCCACCAAAAACCATGATCGCAGTCTCGGAGTTCGGCGTGGCAGCTCGGCGATGGTCGGCGGCGCCGGTGGCGGCTCGGCAGAAGGCTCGGTTGTGGCTGGAGCAGTCGCCTGACTGGCGAGTTGGACTTGAATGGACTGCCATATGGCGTCTGTCGGGACGCGCTGGGGGGTGACGTGCTCCGGCTGACGGCCGAGGTCGACGATCCGGCTCAGCTCCCCAAGTTCACTGCGGCACTCGGCGCAGCTGGCAAGGTGATTCTTTTCGGCCGCGGTCAGCGGATCGGCAATACCCAGTGCGCTGTCGGCCAGCCGGTCGGGGCTCAGGTGGGCCATGAGGTCACCTCCGTCAGCTGGGTACGCAGGTGGCGCAAGGCACGCCGGGCGTGGCTCTTCACCGTTCCCAGTGGGAGGTCGAGTTGCTCAGCGATCTGCGGGTAACTGCGTCCTTCCCAGAAGGCGAGCTGGAGGATACTGCCGCGTGGATGGGGGAGTCGGCCAATCTCCTCGGTGAGCACGATGCGATCGATCAATGTTGAAAGAGTCTCAGGTTGCACTTGGACGTCGCTGGTGTTGGTCACAGCTTGAACGAGCCTCAGGTCACGGCCACGGGCCCGCTGTCGGTCGGCAATGCGGTGACGCGTAATGCCGATCAGCCAGCCAGACAAACTGCCTTTCTCCACCTGATAGTTGTCGCGGGCACGCCAAGCACTCACAAACACGTCCTGCGTGATCTCCTCACCGTCACTTGAGCTGTCGAGTGCGCGATAGGCAATCGTGTAAATCAATGGCGCCAGGCGCCGAAATACCTCCTGCAAACAGGCTTCGTCGCCCCGGGCGAAGCCCATGCTGAGCTCGGCTTCACTCGCCGCGCCCCAGTCGGTATGTTCGCCGACCACCTCAGGCTCGGGACGCGCGTCGTCGACCACGGAAAACACCCTAACGCGGCCCGGCACAGCAACAATCCGCGCGGAAGAGGACTGCGTCACACGGGCCTCGCAGTCACGACAACATTCGCCTGGTAACCTCCTGATCGACGGTAGGTGCCACCGCAGGTGAGGATCCGCAACAGCGGCTTCCCCTCCCGCGTGAACACCTCACGCACTTCGAGGTCTCGCTTGCCGATCAGTCGGACAGTGCTTACTCGAAATTGCTCCGTGCCCTTATTGGTGGTGATGACGATGTCGTCGCCCCGGCGCAGCTGCTTCAATGTGACCAGCGGTCCCACCCCGTACTCACGGCTGTCGACATGACCGCCGAGGACGGCGGATCCGCGGGTGGAGCCTGGTCTAGGCCCGTACGCGTACCAGCCGATTTCAGTGGGCCGAGTCGGCAACGCCATTGCGCCGGTGTCATCGACCGTCACGGCCGTGATCGGCATCTTCAGGTCGAGACGTGGGATGGCCAGCATCTGTGGCCGACCCGGCTCGCCTTTGTCGGCTCGGGATTGAGCTGCAGCACGCTTGGGCGACCCCGACAGCCGTTCGGGGTCACGGCTGATTCCGGCGTCGCGGTCAGCGGGTGGAGCGATCGGCGACCCACCGTCCACCTCGCGCGTGAGCGCGGATGCATTTGCCGGCGGAGGGATCTGTCCGCCGGCGCTGTCCGTCGCGATTGCCAGCCGCCATCCGGCGAGCATCACCACGAGGCACGAAACGAGCAGAGCGGTCAGCCATCGCCGACCGCCCTGCTGCCCCGACATAAAAGTGATCACCGCACCATGAACGCCTGACGGCGATATAGCTGCCAGCCAGATACAGCTGCACCCAGCGTCGCCACCGCTACCAGGGTTGCCCACAGCGGCGCAGCGGCCGAGCTGGCGGCCTGACCTCCGGTGCCTCCCGGAACGCTATTGGGCGAGCCGTGCATGCCACTGATGGTCTGAACTGCCAGCTCAAGGTTCTCGTCCTCGGCCGACCCCCACGCGTAGACGATCGTGGTGGTGCCTTCAGCCACCTTCAACGACGCCGGACCGATTACCACATCGTCGCTGCCAGCCAACACAACGTCGGCTTTGATGGTGCCCGGGTCGATCTCCGCCGACTCCTCCTTGGGATTGGCGAGGTCGGTGAAGACCGGTTCGCCACCGGCTCGGACGTCAACCTCCGGGGCCGCCGCATTGTGCCGAACGATGACGCGAGCCTTCCCGGCCGGAAGACTGGAGACATCGTTGGCGTACGGGGTGAGGGTGGGCTTGCCGCTCTCGGTCAGGTGCGCCACCACAGTGACATTCGCTCCGGCAGGCACCTTGACGTTGTTCGCCGACATGATCGCGTCGCCGTCCGCCCCGTCGCCTGCCTTGACGACCTTGAGATCGTAGCTACCGGCCGGCAACATCTGCGGATCAGTCAGGGTGCCTGGCTCAAAATCCTCCAACAACGCCTTGCCGTTCGCATACACGTCGACCGTGGCATCCGGAACGCCATGCAGGACCGACACTGTCGCGTTGCTTGCCCCGTGCGCCGGGGCGATGGCCACCGCGGTGAACGCCGACGCCAAAGCTGCCGCGCCCACCAAACTGAGTAACCGCCGTTGTACTGTCATTCGCCCTCCTAAGAGCTGAGTTGTACGAGTCCCCCTATTTGCG
>JAICEV010000275.1 GCA_025923975.1 Propionibacteriaceae bacterium | reverse complement strand
TGTCCGCTGGATAAAGAGCACGTTCGGGCTAGTGGGCGGCGTCATGCCAAGAACGCCCTACTCCGACCGACACCTCCAGCGGTACGTTCAGTGACACTGCTTGGCCCATCTTTGTGCGCACCAGTTCTTCTAACGCCTCTCGCTCCCCCGGCCCTACCTCGAAAACCAGCTCGTCGTGCACTTGGAGCAGCATCCGGCTGCGCATGCCGGTATCGTCCAGCGCCTTCTCCACATCGAGCATCGCTACCTTGATGATGTCTGCGGCGGAGCCTTGGATTGGGGCATTCAACGCCATCCGCTCCGCCATCTCGCGGCGCTGGCGATTGTCGCTCATCAGGTCCGGAAGGTAGCGGCGGCGACCGAGGATGGTCTCGGTGTACTCCGTACGCCGTGCATCAGCAACCAGCGAGTGCAGGTAAATGCGCACGTCGCCGAACCGTTCGAAGTATTCATCCATCAATGCCTTCGCCTCGGACACGTCGATATTCAGCTGCTGACTGAGCCCGTATGCACTTAGCCCGTATGCCAGTCCGTAGTTCATCGCCTTGATCTTGGCCCGCTCGGCGGGGCTGACCTGCCCGGGCTCCACACCGAAGACTCGCGAGGCCGTGACCGTATGGAAGTCCATCCCGGACTTGAAGGCCTCGATCAGGCTGTCGTCCTCGCTGGCGTGGGCCATGATCCGCATTTCAATTTGCGAGTAGTCCGCTGACATGAGCGCGTCATAACCCTCGCCGACTACGAACGCCTGCCGGATCCGGCGGCCCTCCTCGGTTCGAATCGGGATGTTCTGAAGGTTCGGATCGGTGCTGGAGAGGCGCCCGGTCGATGCAATGGTCTGCGCATACGTGGTATGGATACGGCCGTCATCAGCAACCGCCTTCAGCAGACCCTCGACCGTCTGCTTGAGCCGGATCGCGTCCCGATGTACCAGCAGGTGCGCCAGAAACGGGTGCTCGGTCTTGACGTAGAGCTGCTGCAGCGCCTCCGCATCGGTGGTGTAGCCGGTGCGGGTACGCCGGGTCTTCGGCATGCCGAGCTCATCGAACAGCACAGCCTGCAGCTGTTTGGGTGAGCCGAGATTGATCTGCTTGCCGAGCACCTGGTACGCCTCGCTGGCGGCACGGTTCACTGTGGCGGCAAAGCCGGACTCCAGAGCCTCTAGATGGTCGACATCCACCGCCACACCGGTCTGCTCCATGCGGGCCAAAGTGCGCAGCAGCGGTAGTTCCACGCCGTACAGCAGACTGGTGCCGTTACGTTGCTCGATCTCGGTGTCCAGCGCGTCGGCCAGATCGATGGCAGCCCGGGCACGGACCATCGAGGCCTCGGCTGCAATCTTTGCGCCTGAGTCGTCATCACCGAAGTCCAGCGCCAGCTGGTCAGACTCGCTGAGATCAGGCGCGCCCTCAACGCGGAGCTCCCGCTTGAGGTGGCGAATGGTCAGATCAGCCAAGTCGAAGGTGCGCTGATCGGGGGTGATGAGATAGGCGGCCAGCTGAGTATCGGACGTCAGCCCGGCGAGGTCCCAGCCGCGAGCCCAGATCGCCAGCAACGGACCCTTGGCGTCGTGCATTGCCTTGTGCCGGTCCGGGTCGCCGAGCCACCCGGCGAGCGCATTCTCATCGGCTGGGCCAAGATCAGACACCACGACGTAAGCCGCGGTACCGTCAGCGGCTGCCAGCGATAGGGCGCTGATATCGCCGGTCCCCGCGCCCCAATGACCGATAATGTCGACCCCTGTGCGATCGCCAGCCGTGTGTTCAGCAAGCCAACTTCCCAGTTCCCCCGGCTCGAGTCGCGCAGCCTCGAGGTCGAAGCCACCCTCTGGCACGATCTCGTCTTCGTTCGGCAACGCTTCGAGCAAGCGATCACGTAGCACCCGGAATTCGAGGCCATCGAACAGCTGGTGAGTGGCCTCACGGTTCCACGGACGCCGTATCAATTCGTCGAGACTGATCGGCAGATCGAGATCACGAACCAACGCGTTCACCTGCCGGTTGCGCAGCACGTCGTTGACCCGCTCCTGGAAGGCTTCGGCGGCCTTGCCCTTCAGTTCACCGGCGTGTGCAGCGAGATTCTCCAGACCGTCGTACATCTCGAGCCACTTTGCGGCGGTCTTGGGCCCGACGCCGGGGACCCCGGGCAGATTGTCACTGGATTCCCCGACGAGCGCTGCCAGCTCGGGATACCGAGCGGGTGTCGCAAAGTACCTCTCTTCGACCGCCTTCGGCGTCATCCGCGCCAGATCGGAGACGCCCTTACGTGGATATAGGACGGTCACGTTGTCAGTGACGAGCTGGAATTCGTCGCGGTCGCCGGTACAGATCAACACGTCGAACCCGGCTGCTTCAGCGCGGCTGGCCATGGTGGCGATCACATCGTCCGCCTCGTAGCCTGCCTTCTCCAGGTAGGGGATGTTAAGGGCCTTGAGCACCTCCTTCACCAGGTCGAGCTGCCCTCTGAACTCATCCGGGGTCGTCGTGCGGTTGGCCTTGTACTCGCTGTAAATCTCGGAGCGGAAGGTCTGACGCGAGACGTCGAAGGCGACGGCAAGATGGGTTGGCTTCTCGTCCCTTAGCACATTGATCAACATTGACGTGAAGCCGAAGACCCCATTGGTGTGCTGGCCCGTCTGGGTCGAGAAGTTCTCGACCGGAAGCGCGAAGAAGGCCCGGTACGCGATCGAGTGGCCGTCGATAAGCATCAGCTTCGGCCGCGCGGCCGGCTGACTGGCAGGCGCGCTGACTAACTGGGTCGTGGTCGGCACATGCCGACTCTAGCCGCGCGCACTGACGCAAGAGGTGTTTAGTCTGAGGCCCGTGACCTCGACTGCCGACCGACCAAACATCCCCGCCGAATACGCCGAGCTGCGCAGCGCGCTTGACACCAAGATGGGATTCGAGCTGCTGACTCTGACGCCTGAGCGGGTGGTTGGGCGGATGCCAGTGGAGGGCAACACGCAGCCGTTCGGGCTATGGCATGGCGGTGCCTCTTGCGTGCTCGCCGAGACGCTCGCGTCCCTGGGCTCGTTCATGCATGCGCAGCCGGAGAAGATCTCAGTCGGAGTCGACATCAACGCCACACATCACCGGCCGGTGACCTCCGGCTGGGTGACGGGCACTGCCGCGGCCTTGCAGCTTGGCAAGTCCATTGCCAGCTACGAGATTGTGATCACCGACGATGCCGGCAAGCGAGTGTGTACGGCGCGGGTCACCTGCCAGCTCGTCCCGCCGCGCGCCACCTGACCGCAAGAGGCAATGCGCGGCGATCCCTTCTACGAGCTGACGACGGCGCCTGTCGAGCACCCTTCGCCGAGCTCAGGGCGTAGTGAGAGCACTAGGCGCTGCCAGTCGGATCAATGGTGGTCTCGGCGAGCACTTCCAGCACGTGGTCGGCCTCGGTCGCCGGATTGACGAAGGCGAGCCGTAGCGCGGTCCGACCCTTCCATTGCGTCGGAATGCACAGAATCCGGCCCTCGAGCGCGAGTCGGCGGGACCAACGTCTGTAGGCGACGTCGTCCCAGCCTGGTCGCTCGAACAGCACCACAGACAGCGTGGGTTCGGTAAGCAATGACAGTTGCGGGATGGCCCGAATTCCGTCCGCGACTTCCCGAGCGGTTGCCAGGGTCTGCTCGATGGCCGTGACGTATCGGTTGGTGCCGTGCGTCGCCAAGCTGAACCAAAACGGCAGCCCGCGAGCCCGTCGAGAGAGGTGCACCCCGTAGTCCCAAGGGTTCCAGACCTCGCGGTCGATCGCATCAAGGTAGCCGGCCCGCTGAGCATGCGCAGCGCGTGCCAGCTCAGGTTGCCGGTACAGCAAGGCACAGCAGTCGTAGGTCGCGAATAGCCACTTGTGCGGGTCGACGATGAAGCTGTCGGCCCGCTCAATACCGGTGAAGAGATGACGAACGCTCGGGGCGGCCAGTGCCGCACCGCCGTACGCCCCGTCGACATGCAGCCAGGCCCCAAACCGCTCACAGATCCGTGCGACACCGGCCAAGTCGTCGATGATCCCCGCATTCGTGGTGCCGGCGGACGCTACCACCGCGAAGACGTCACGCGACTTCATGAGGGCTGATCGAAGGGCTTCGCCGGTCATCTGGCCCTGATCATTCTCCGGAACGATTACCAATTCCGCGTCCAACACCGCCGCGGCTGCCTGAACCGAGGAATGCGCCTGCGCCGTACAGGCCAGCCGCCACTGACCGATCGGATGCCTGCCCAGCTGGTTTCGGGCGAACTGGCGTGCAGCGACCAAAGCCGAAAGGTTGCCGGTGGTACCGCCGGAAATAAAGCAACCGCCGGCGGTCTTCGGCCAGCTGAGCAGCTCGACCAGCCACGCCAGTGCCTGATTCTCCGCGAAGACCGCCCCGGCTCCGGACTCCCAAGTCCCTGCAAAGATGTTGTAGCTGCTCACAACGGCGTCGAAGGCCAGCGCAGCGCGGGTGGGCGCGGCCGGAATGTACGCCAGATTCATCGGATCGTCTTGAGCCCGCGTTGCGGGGGCGATCACATCCTCAAAGATGCGCAGTGCCTCGTCGGCACCCAACCCCTCAGGCGTAATGGTCTGTCCGGCGTCGGCGAACAGCTCGGAGGCAGGTCGTGCCGTGGTCTTCGGGTCGGATGGCTTGCTGATACGGCGACTGGCCAGAGCTACCGCCGCTGCGGCGATGTCGGTCTCGTCACCCCAGACGCTGGCTGCCGCAGCTCCGACCGCTTGGGTGTCTGCAGCGTTGGAATCCATTGCTGACGACGTTGTCACGGACCTGCTCCTGCCCCGCCGATCATCTGTCGGCCTTCTTGCACGCTAGTTCGCAATGCAAGCACCGGACAACAAAGCTGGCCTCTGATCGCGAGCGATCACAAATTAGGGTCAGTCCTCGCCGAGATAAGCCTTGCGGACATTCTCATCACCGAGCAGCGCCTCGCCGGTGTTCTCCAGCACGATCTTGCCGACTTCAAGGACATAGCCGTAATTGGCAAGCGAGAGCGCCGCTGGAGCGTTCTGCTCGACAAGCAGAATGGTCACACCTTCTGACTGCAGTTCGACGATGGTCGACATGATGCGCTGCATCATCAGCGGAGAGAGTCCCATTGAAGGCTCGTCGAGCATCAACAGCTTGGGCCGGCTCATCATCGCCCGCCCGATCGCCAGCATCTGCTGCTCGCCACCGG
>JAICEV010000274.1 GCA_025923975.1 Propionibacteriaceae bacterium | reverse complement strand
GACGGTACGATCGGTGATCCCGTGGTAGATCTCGTCACTGACGAGCCGGACCTCATGATCACGGCACCAGGATGCGAGCTCGGCAAGATGGTCCGGAGTGATCATGGTCCCAGTCGGATTGGCGGGTGAGGCGACCACAAGCCCTGCCAGGGGTGCGGCCGCGTGAGCCTGCCCCAGCAGCTCCACCGATGGTTGGAAGCGTTCCGCAGGACCGCAAGCCAGCTCGACGACCTCACAGCCCAGCGAGGTCAGGATGTTCCGATAGGCCGGGTAACCGGGCCGGGTCAACGCCACCCGATCACCATGATCAAAAGCAGCCAGGAAGCCGAGCAAGAAGGCGCCGGACGAACCGGTCGTCAACGCGATCTGATCTTCATCGACGTCCAATCCGTACCAGCGCCGGTAGTGTGCGGCGATCTCGCGCCGCAGCGGCTTGATCCCGAAGGTCTCGGTGTAGCCCAACGGCGTACGGTCCACCATCAGCTCCGCAGCACGACGTCGGACGTCCGAGGGTGCGCCCTGAGACGGCTCGCCGGCACAGAGCGAGATGATCTCCTGGCCTTGGGCTCGTAGTTGTGCCACGCGGTTGAGAATGCTCATCACCGCGAACGGCGGGACAGCAGCCCGGCTCGACGGGCCTAATGGCGCTCTGACAGTCATGGTGTCCGCATTCATGCGCGCTGCAGGCGTTTGCGCGCGCGGTATGCGGCAACGTTGGTCCGGTTGCCGCAGTTTCCGGTGTCGCAGTAGCGCTTCGAGGAGTTCTTGGAGAGATCGACCAGCACATCCTCACAGTCCGCAGCCGCACAGATCCGCAGCCTGCCCAGTTCGTCGGTCCTGATCAGATCGAGAAAGGCCATCGCCGCCTCGGCCGCGATCCGGTCGGCGAGCGACGCGTCCGGACGGGTGACGTGTAGGTGCCAGTCCCACTCGTCGTGCCGAGCCAAGTAAGGCCGGGCGTCGGCCTCGTCCAGGATCTGGTTGACCAGAGCCGCTGCCTCGTCGCGATCCTTAGCTGTCCAGAAGTTGCGGAGTCGGGGGCGCAGCGCACGTATGGATTCGAGTTCCTCGTGGTTCCGGCGGACGACACCGGAGTACGGACTGCGAGCCAGGAAGTCGTCGAAATCAGCCAGGGTGACAAGCGTGTCACCGTCCAGCCCCACGGTGTTCACCAGGGCCGCGGTCTCGGCAAGAGCGCGCTCGGTGTCATGACTAAAAGGCAACTTGACTCCTGACATGGTGTGCTTTAGTGTCATTAGTGTATGCGATTTTGATCATGACACAGATGTGGCAAGCTGAGGAGGAGAGGCGATGGCGACCGTTGCTCGGGAAGAAGCCCGAACGGTCGCCGAACGGAGCTATGCCGGTGGGCTGGCCTTTGCGCTGGTCTCGGCGTCATCCTTCGGACTCTCTGGCTCCCTTGCCCGCTCCCTGCTGGATCTGGGGTGGTCACCCGCGGCAGTGGTGGCCACTCGTGTTGGAGGCGCATTCCTCATCCTTCTCATACCATGCCTGGTCCTCATCCGCCGGATCGGACTGCCGACCCGTGGGCAGTCGCTGCGGATGTTGGCGTACGGAGTGGTCGCGATCGCTTTGGCACAGCTCTGCTACTTCAGCGCGGTGCAGTACCTCTCCGTCGGCGTTGCCCTACTGCTGGAGTTCCTGGCGCCGGTCATGTTGATCGGCTGGCACTGGGCGCGAACCCACCATCGGCCCACCTCGTCAGTGCTTGTGGGAGCTGGCCTGTCAATCGTTGGCCTGGCCTTTGTCCTCGACCTTCGCGAGGGGTTGACGCTCAATCCGATCGGCGTCGCCTGGGCTCTAGGTGCGGCTCTGTGCCTCTGTGCGTACTTCCTCCTCAGTGAGGACACCGGAAGCGATGCGCCGATCCACCCGCTGCTGCTCACGACGGCAGGCACTGGAATCGGAGCGGGCGTCTTGCTGGCCGCGGCGGCAGCCGGCCTGCTGCCGCTCGCTGCGTCTGGCGGAGTCACGATCTTGGCCGACAGGCCCGTCGACTGGTGGGTCCCAGTTTTGGTGTTGATCTTGATCAGCGCCGTACTTGCCTATCCGGCTGGCATCGTTGGGGTACGCCGCCTCGGCAGTTCACTGGCGTCGTTCGTCTCATTGACCGAGGTCATCTTCGCGGTGATCTTCGCATTCGTGCTGCTCGGCCAGCGTCCTGGACCAATGCAGCTCCTCGGTGGCGCGTTGATCTTGGGCGGGATCGCTCTCGTGCAACGGCCGGGCCCGTACGAAGGTGGTGGCGGAGCCGACCGTGTTAACTCCAGAACGAACGCCTGCGTCAAGGAGCTAATCGCGCAGTTGCTCAGGGCCTGCCGAAGTCGGTGACCAGCCAGACCTTGTCATGGACGGAGTCATTGATCACGTCGATGCCAACGTCGACGTACGTCTTGCTCAAGATGTTCTTGCGGTGTCCGTCGTTGGGAGGCTTCTCGTTGTACATCGCCTTCTGCACGGCTAGTACGCCGCTTTGCGAACGATCGGAGTTGTAGGCGACGTTTTCGCCGACCGCGCTCCAGCGGTAACCGGCGGCGGAGACCCGCGAGCCGAGTGCCGCCTCGCCGCTCAACTGGTGGCTCAGCTTGTTGGCCTTAGCCATGGCCAAGTTGTGGGCGTGCGCTGCCGAAGTGAGCTCGCTATTCAGCTTCAACGCCGCCAGACCGTGGCGCGCACGTTCGGCATTGAGTTCATCCAGCACCGCGTCAGCCCAATCCGAGCGTGTGGCATAGGCGGAGGAACTGGTGGACGCCTTCTGGGCCGGGGTTGACGTCGCTGCTTTTGTCGGCCTCTTGGCCGGCGTGGGTCTTGGGCTGTGGGCTTCTGTGGTCTTCAGCGTCGCGCGCTTGATGGGCGTCGGGGTCGTGCGTGTGCTCTTGCTCTTACTCGATCTCTTAACCGGCGTGGCAGTCGAACGATGCTTCGGCTCGCGATAACACACGGACGGCTTCTCGGGCCGCTGACACTCTGGACGAGAGTGCGCACGCGCCCGATTGGATCGTGTAGTGGCGCCAATCGGCGTCAACTCGGGCGACGGTGTAGGAGTGGCCGGAACAGCTACGAGCCGGCGATCCTGGCCCATTGGCGAACCTGGGTCGCCGAGGGCCGAACTGCCAAATAGGGCAGCACCGGCGACTGCTGCGCTGACGACAATCGCAGCACTCGCAGAGGCGATTCGCATTCTTGTGCTGGTTACGTTGCCTACGTCGCGCACGACGTCCCCCGAAGTCACGATTTGATAACAGCCCGTGTAAGACAAACATAGCTGGGGCTGTTCCAGCAAGCGAGGGTCGGCATCTGGACACGCCGTACACTTCGCCGGTGGGCACCGAGACCGGTGAATCGAGTGGCGTCCTGATCGCGGGCACGTCCTCCGATGCGGGAAAGTCGCTGGTGGTCACCGGGTTGTGCCGGACGCTGGCGCGCCGGGGCATTGCGGTTGCACCTTTCAAGGCGCAGAACATGTCGAACAACTCCTGCATCTGCAATGACGGCGCAGAGATCGGCCGCGCCCAGTACCTGCAGGCGCAAGCCGCGGGGCTCGCCGCTGAATCGGCCATGAATCCAGTGCTGCTGAAGCCCGGCTCCGATCGCCGGTCTCACATCGTGCTCCGCGGCCGGCCCTCCGGCACCTTGGAATCGGCGGAGTACGTGAGTGGACGCGGCCATCTCGCAGCAGCCGCCTTCGCTGCCTACGATGAGCTGGCGAGTCGCTTTGAAGTGATCATTTGTGAGGGTGCTGGATCACCTGCGGAGATCAACTTGCGTGCCAGTGATTTCGTCAACCTCGGCCTGGCACAGGCCAAGAAACTGCCGGTAATTGTGATCGGCGACATTGATCGCGGAGGCGTTTTCGCCTCCCTGTACGGCACGGTCGCCCTGCTCGACGATCATGACCGACAGTTGATCAAAGCCTTCTTGATCAATAAGTTCCGTGGAGATGTCAAGGTGCTGCAACCGGGCCTGGCCGAGCTCACGAAGCGGACCGGCGTGCCGTTCGCGGGCGTACTGCCGTGGCTCCCCGATGTCTGGCTGGACGCCGAAGACACCCTCGAAGTAGCCGCCTGGCGGCATCAGAGCCCGGCTGAGCGCGCACTCCGAGTGGCGGTAGTGAGGCTGCCACGATTGTCGAACGGCACAGATGTGGAGGCGCTGGCTGCCGAGCCCGGTGTCGAGGTGCTCGTCACGACTGATGCGCAGTCAGTTGCCGCAGCCGATCTTGTGGTACTCCCTGGTACCCGGTCCACTGTCAGCGACCTGGAGTGGCTGCGCCGGGCTGGGCTTGCGCAGGTGATCGAAGCGCGGGCGGGACGCGGCGAGCCGGTGCTGGGAATCTGCGGCGGATACCAGATGCTGGCGCGGGTCATCGACGACCCGGTGGAGTCGGGTCGTGGAGTGGTTGACGGGCTCGGTCTCCTCCCCACCAAGATCAGCTTCGAGGCGGACAAGGTGCTCCGGCGGCCGACCGGCACCTGGCGTGGCCATGAGGTTGCGGCGTACGAGATCCACCACGGGATTGCGCAGGTTGATGGCGAGGCGGAGCCATTCCTCGACGGCTGGCAGCGAGCTCAGGTGTGGGGCACTATGTGGCACGGAGCCTTTGAGAATGACGACTTCAGGCAGGCCTGGCTGGCCGAGATCGCAGTGGCGGCTGGATCGCCCTGGCGTTCCGATCCTGACGCGCCGGCGTACGGTGCGCGACGGGAAACCATGATCAATACGTTGGCGGACGCTGTCGAGCAGCATGTTGATCTTGGTCTGCTGCTGGCCGGTACGCGCGTGGCTGGACGGCTGTGACGATCCAGGCACTGGTCATCGGCATTGGCAGCGGAAACCCCGATCACCTGACCCGGGAGGCTGTTGCAGCTCTGAACCGGGTGGACGTGTTCCTCGTGGCGGACAAGGGAGCCGCGAAGCAGGACCTCGTCAGGCTACGGGAGGACCTTTGCCGGACGCTGATCACCCATACTCACTATCGCTTCGTCGAAGTGTCGGATCCGGAGCGAGGATCCGACCGCGAGCGCGGTGCCGCCGAATATCAAGTGGGTGTCGCCGCCTGGCATGAGGCTCGTGCTCGTCGATACGCCGAGATTATCGGAGCTGAGATCGGCGATGGCGGCACGATCGGCTTCCTGGTGTGGGGTGATCCCGCCATCTACGACTCCACAATCCGCGTCGTCAAAG
>JAICEV010000273.1 GCA_025923975.1 Propionibacteriaceae bacterium | reverse complement strand
GTCCGTCGAGGAGTTGCATCGTCTGGCTGATGCTGCATCGGAGTATCCGATCCCAGAAGTGGGACAGCAGTACCGTGCCCTCATCCTTGTGCTGGGCTTCTGCGGCCTCAGGTGGGGCGAGGTAGCAGCACTCAGAGTTAAGCGTGTAGATCTCCTCAGACGCCGTTTGACGGTCGCTGAGAGTGTGACCGAGGTGAGTGGTCGCCTGGTATGGGGTACTCCGAAGTCGCACCAGTCGCGGCAGGTGCCGATTCCGCGGTCGGTAGCAGATTTGCTACTTGAAGTTATAGCTGGCAAGGCCGCTGATGATCTTGTCTTCACCACATGGCGCGCTAAGCCGCTACGCAACCTGAACTTCCGCAGGGACGTGTTCGACCGTGCTGCCGCGGACGCTGGCCTGGCAGATTTGACACCTCACGAGCTACGGCACACTGCAGCATCGCTCGCCGTGTCGGCCGGTGCGAACGTTAAGGCTGTGCAGAAGATGCTCGGCCACTCCAGTGCTGCCATGACGCTCGATGTGTACTCGGGTCTCTTCGATGACGATCTCGATGGGGTGGCAGATCGCATCGACGCGGCCGCGGAGCGTGTCAAAAATGTGTCACAAGCCGAAGTGGTCAATCTGCGAAAGGCGGTTGACTAGGTGTTTCATCGAGCCGCCTATCGGAATCGAACCGATGACCTACGCATTACGAGTGCGTCGCTCTGCCGGCTGAGCTAAGGCGGCTGACTTGGTGCCGATGAGCCGGCACGATCGCCCACTATATCGAGCGGCGTAACCGCATGGCGAAGCCTCAACGTGGTCCGCTCTGTCAGCAGCGAGTTCCATCACGCGGCACTTGATTGCGGACCAGGTACGCGTTCACCAGCGTCTTGACACAACCACTTTGCCCGTACGCCAGATGACCTTCGCCGTCGTAGGTCACCAGCACCCCGGAACTGAGTTCGTCAGCCATGGACTTCGCATACTCATACGGCGTCGCTGGATCGCCGGTCGTGCCAATGATCAAGATCGGAGGAGCTCCAGCCGCATCGACCGCGGGTTGCTTGGGCGCGGGCTTGACTGGCCACAACGGGCACACCAGGTCCGGACCGTTCAGCCGCCCCAAGGTGGGCGCACTCTTGGACTCCTCCGCGAGCCTCTTCTCGGCCGCCCGCACGCTATCGTCCTGGCTGTCCAGGCACCGGATTGCAGGAAACGCGTAGTTCAGCTGTCCATAGCTGCCATCGCGGTCCCGTCGAGCCGAGGCGTCGGCAAGCTCCAGCAAGCCGGCGGCATCCCCATCGAAGATTGCGGCGTTGAGCGCATCCCGCAACCGCGGCCAGCTGCTCGTCCCGCCATACATGGCGTAGAAGACCGCCTCAACTCCCTGTTGCTGGCTGAGGGTACGACCACCGGAGCTGTCCAGCGGCTGCTGATCCAGCCGATCAAGGAACTCTTTGATCTTCGACAGCACGTCATCACGTCGATCCCCCAGCTGGCATTCATTACGTGCGCACCAGGTAGCGAAGTGGCGCAGCGCACGCTCGAAGCCGTCGATCTGATCGATCTTGGATTTGGAGTTGATGTTGACAGCACCGTCGAGCACCATGCGGCCCACTCGCTGCGGGAAGAGCTCCGCATAGAGTGCGCCGATCCTGGTGCCGTACGACGATCCGAAGTAGTTGATCTTGGAGTCCCCGACAAGCCCTCGCAACAGATCAAGATCGCGTACTGTCTCGGCCGTCGAAATGTGCTCCAGCAGTGCACCGGAACGCTCCAGGCAGGACTTGCCGAACTCGATCTGTTCGTCGATCCTGGCCTGCAACTCCTCGTCATTATCGGGTGAGCTATCCATGCTGAAGTATTGATCAAGCTCATCTGTGCCGAAGCACTCTACCGGCGTCGAACGACCGACCCCGCGTGGGTCCCAGCCGACGATGTCGAAGCCATCCAGGCCGGTGGCGTTGAAGTAGCCGACGTACCCCACTCCCGAGCCACCGGGACCGCCAGGATTAATGATCAGACTACCGAGCCGCTTGCTACTGGTAGCCGGGCGCTTGGCCACCGCGAGGGTGATGGCCGTGCCGTCAGGGTCGGCATAGTCCAACGGTGCCAGCATCGTGCTGCATAGGAACCCGTGACCGCACTCCTTCCAGTCGAGCCGCTGCCTCTCGTAGCGCGCCAGTCCTGTGCCCGGCGGCGGTTTGGCAAAGCCCTCGGGTTTCACGTCCGGGATGGGCTGGAGGGGCCGCCCATCCTTCGGGATCTGTGGAGGTGCCGACGATGAGGTCACTGGGGACGGCTGATCCGGTGAGGCCTGCCGGTCAGACGAACACCCCGGCAGCACAGCCAGCAGCGCCGCCAGGACGCCTAATGCGCAGACGCGGCGGATGGGCCCTGGCATAGCACGAGCCTACGCCGCAGCCAGGCTGGGCTCGATGTCAAGATCAATAACGCACGGTGTCTGAGGAGCGCTTGCCTTCGCCGTCATCGGACTGGCGCCGTCGTGTCCGGGCCTTAAGCGGCGGAGTCGGTGCCTGCGCCGGAGCGGCCCGCGATGCATAGAGTTGCCGAGCACCGCAGGCAGTGGCCAGCGAACAACTCCTTGTGGCGCCGCTGGCGCTCATCCGAACGACAACCGAGTCGGCCGGCACCTGGTGGCCGACTACCACGCCGTCCCCATCCTCTAGCGCAACTTGCTCCCCCACGGCAGGCGCCGTACGAGCGAACTCGGTATAAAGCGGATGCTCGTACTTCAGGCAACACATCAGCCGACCACACGCACCGGAGATCTTGAGCGGGTTCGGCGGAAGATCTTGGACCTTGGCCATTCGCAGACTGACGGGTTCGAAGTCCTTCAAGAATGTGGCGCAACACAGGTCGCGGCCGCAATTGCCGAGCCCCCCGACGAGCCGGGCGGCATCTCGTGAGCCAATCTGCCGCAGGTCGATCCGCGCCTGCAGGCTGCGAGCCAGCTCGCCTACCAACGCTCGAAAATCAACCCGATGCGGTGCGGTGAAGTAGATCACCACCAGCTGATCGAAATCAATACCGGAGTCGATGAAGTCGACTGCCATGACTTTCATCGGTAGTTCATTCTTCTTGATCAACTTCTTGGCGACCAGCTTGGCCTCGGCGCGCCGTCGCTTATTCGCGGCATCCCGCTCCAGGTGCTCAGCAGTGGCCAAACCGGCGCACACCGGCAGCCCTTCAAACCCCTCGTCGTCGACCCACTCTGGCGCCCATACGCACTCCGCGACCTCTGGGCCGGACTCGGTGGGTACCAGAACCCGATCACCGACGCTGTAGTCGGCGTCGCCGGGATCAAGGTAGTACAGCCGGCCGTACCGTTCGAACGACACAGCCATGACCCTCCCCATGGGGAAAGCCTAAGCCGAGCTGGCCCCAATGCGCCCTGAGTTCATCCTCTTGCCCACACAAAGCCGGAAGCCCGGCAGATGCGGGTCCGCCGGGCTTCCACGGGTGGGCATACTGGGGGGCAGGGTCCCACCCGCGCCAGTCAGATCTATTTGATCTTGATTACCTGTCCAATGTAGATCAAGTTCGGATCCTTGATCGTCTTCTTGTTGAGCTTCCACAAACCTTTCCAGCCACCCTCCACGTCATACCGCTTGGCGATCTTGCGCAGCGTGTCGCCGCGCTTGACGTGAACGGTCTTGCCGCTAGCACTGTACTTCTTCTTGGTCGATTTCTTGGCGATCTTCTTCTTTGAGTCGCTCTTCTTTGAATCGCTTGCCTTCGTTTTCTTGGACGCTTCAGCCGTGGACGCCGGCATTGCGTTCCGGTCCGCCCCGCCGTTCGCCTTCGTCAATCCCGCACGTCGGCTGCAGACCGGCCAGGCACCCGGGCCTTGACCTGCCAGCACCCGACGGGCGATCGCGATCTGTTCGGCCTTGGTTGCCAGATGTGCCTGGCTGGCGTACGTGCTCCCCCCGTATGCCCTCCAGGTGCCCGCAGCGAACTGCAGGCCACCGTAGTAACTATTGCCGGTGTTGATCTTCCAGTTGCCACCGCTCTCGCACTGAGCGACGCGGTCCCACACGGTTGTGGGTGCCGCCTCGGCAGGTGCAGCGCCTGCGAGCCCAATCCCCAAGGACAGAGCAAGCGCAGCGCTCCCACCAATGGCGCGCTTGATGATGGTAGATGACGTAGGACTAGGTCCTTCCCCGAGTACGCCTGTGGGGCATGTGGTTCGGGCCGAGGAAGGCCCGGCGCTCACGCGGTGCGAGAGATGCACCGCCGTGAGCGCTTCACCCCCGGGACTCTCTCCTTCCGATGCGAGAGAGATCCGCTGGTTCCCCACCTCCGCTTCGCCCGGGACGTTCCCGGCAGGGCGCCGTCCAGCGGAGCTCGGCGAACGGACGCGCGATCTCAGCAGGCACATCGGATGCCTGCTGAGTCCTTCCCCCTGGCGTTCCGCCCCCGCCCGTTTATAACGAAACGGAAACGAGCCGCACTCCACCGTAAGGGCAATGCTCTGCAGAGCGCAACACTTTGCGTGACCAATTTGTGACCTTCGGAAGTCTGTGACCCTCAAGAGCGAAGGCAGCGGCCCTCGTACACCGGTCCACAAACAAAAAGCCTGGCCATCAGCCAGACCTTGGAAGGTTGTCGGAGAGGACGCTCGGGGGTTCGTCCCCTCCGGCAACCTGTGTCGCCCACATTACTAAAGAACTCGCAGAAAATGAACCCTGCACATTTCCGAATCAATCGGAGTACACTGCGCCACCGCGTTCACCTGTGGATGTCTGAGCGGATCCCCACGGCTCATCCTTCGACCAAGCCGATGAAGGCAGCCTCGACTGCGAGCAGCGGCGCAACGTTTCCCTCCAGCGCCGTGCGGCAACCCAGCAGTGCGTCTATCCGATGCAGCGTCGATTCGGCGGTGAACTTTCGTGCCAGAGCGACAATCTGAGGCTTCAGGTCTTCATTGATCAGTGGCGCATCTGATCCGGTCTGGATGCTCAGCACGTCGCGATAGAAGCCGGTCAGCTCGGTAATTGTTCGATCAATCGCATCCCGCTGAAAACGCTTGGTTCTGGCTCGCTGCTGTTCCTCAAGCTCCTTGATCGCAGCCTGTGTTTGACGCGGCTTCGCACCCTTGGTGCCGAAGCCCAGTGCCTCCTCCAGGGCAGCCCGTTCCCTGGCATCAAGCTCACTTGTCGCGTCAGCCGCTTCCACCGTTGACGCCTCGATTACCTGAGCC
>JAICEV010000272.1 GCA_025923975.1 Propionibacteriaceae bacterium | reverse complement strand
TCGCGCCGAACGCCGTGGAGGTCTATGTGGGATACCTGCGACGCAAGATCGGGAACGAGCGGCTCGTCACCGTACGCGGCGTCGGCTACCGGCTCGTGGGCTAAGGCGCGGAACTAGTACGTGAAGAGATTCTGGACGCTGAGTCTGCGGGCTCGACTCATGATCATCGGCCTTGCCGGTGTTGGTATCGCGTTGATCATGGGCGGTCTGGCGTTCTTCGGTGCGTTGACCTATACGGTGGACCGCACACTGGACAACGGGGCGCTGGCAAGTGCCGAGGAAGTTGCCGCAATGGTCAACGAGAACCGGTTGCCCGAACCCATTCCGATGTCCGGCGCTCAGGTACTGCAGGTGGTGGACGCGCAGCAGCGAGTGCTCGGCGGTTCGGTAACAGCTGATCGACTGACACCGCTGCTGCGGCCGGGCGAACTCGCGACGGCGCTCAGCGGCGAGGCGGTGGTCATCGATGGTGTACGGCTCGGGGTCTCTGGGCCACTGCGGGTCCGCGCTATCCAGGCTGGACCTGCGGACGCCCGGGTCAGCGTCATCGTCGCACTGCCGTATGGCGACGTGCTCGCCACGCGTACGGCGCTGCGAAACGCCCTGCTCATTACGTTTCCACTGCTGCTCGGAGCTCTCGCGCTGATCGCCTGGCGGGTGATCGGCTGGACGCTGCGTCCGGTGGAACAGCTCAGGGCAGGGGCCGAGCACATCAGCAGAACACGCCGCATCAGTGGCCCGACGGGTGCCGAACGTCTTCCGGTACCGCCGGCGGCAGACGAAATACGTGCCCTGGCCCTTACGCTCAATGAGATGCTCGACCGGTTGGCGGAAGCTCGCGAGCGGCAGCGCGCATTTGTGGCTGACGCAGCTCATGAGTTGCGCAGCCCGCTGGCCAGCATCCAGACGCAACTGGAGGTCGCCCAGCGGCTGGGCGAGGGTGGGACCTTACCGTCAGAACTGCTGGTGGACGTCAAGCGGCTGACTGGGCTGGTTGAAGATCTGCTGCTGCTTGCGCATGCCGATGCCGATACCAGACCACCGGCACGGCTGGCAGCCATCGATGCTCGCGATCTTGTGGCCGAGGTGCCTAAGACGTACGCCCGTACTGGAGTCCAGGTCAACGTCGTGGTGAACGAGCCGGTGATGATCATGGTTGAGGCTGAGGAACTGCGTCGAGCGCTAGGAAATCTGGTCGACAACGCGGTGCGGCACGCGCGTACCCAAGTCGAGGTGGCTGCCTGCCTTGATCACGGTCAGGCTGTGATCAGCGTCAGCGACGACGGCCCAGGCATCGCTGCGGAAGATCGGGAACGGGTCTTCGAGCGCTTTACCCGGCTCGATCACGCACGAGGCCGCGGCTCGGGCGGTGCTGGCCTTGGCCTTGCCATCGTCCGTGAGCTCATCATTCGGGCCGGCGGTACGGTCGCGTTCACTGCAGCCGCCCCTCCATGGAACACCCGTGCGGAACTGAGACTCCCGGTAGCTCCAGCACAACAATCGCGTACCGATCTTGTTACCAAGCCCTTTTCTTAGCTTTCCTGACGCTCGCAGCGGTGACTTAGCACTCCCACCCCCTTGTCTGCTAACTGCTGCGTGCGGATCATTGAGCCAAGTTCGGCTGGTGATCAACGACGTACCACCTGAGGCACTGCATCCGAGCAGTGAGTTGGGAGGTCATCATGGATGGCTTTCGGCCATCGTCGATCGAGGTTGCACCGCTGCAAGCCGATGGATCGCTGTATGGCTTCATGTTGCTAGGGCGCTGGCCCAACGACACCGTTGAATGGGCTCGATTCTTGGTGCTCGCTGTGCAGATGGCTGCCGTTCCGGGGCTGCTGCCGACCAGCACCGTCTTCCGGGTACGCGAGGAGTTGCCGGAACAGCCACACCCTGGGGCGGTTGGCCTGGTGGTCGCCGAGGGCCAGCTGCTAGGTGACCATCCCCTTCGTCCGGGGCATTTCGCCGAGTGTCAACCGCCGGGGCTGATCGTGCTGCACCCACCCTCGAGCACGCTTGCGAGCATTCCGGAGTACAAGGTGGCATCCGGCTGCGTCTTCCTGCCCGGCCTGCCGTACCTGGGGCTCGACCATCGCGCCGCCTGGGTTGAGGCCGACGTTGACGGCACGGTGACGCAGTTGATTAGCAAGGTCGGAATCGACCCTCAGGTCAACGCCGATACTGCGGCGCTGGCCATGCTGCTTGCTGCCTAAACGCGGGCTGACTGCGCTTCCGCCCGCGCGCAGGAACCCACGTGTTGTCAGGGTCGCGCCTAGCATGGCCCACCATGGGACATGTCGATCTTGCCGGGGTCGGTTATCACCTGCCTGATGGGCGGGTGCTGCTCGACGACGTGTCCTTTCGCGTTGGTGAGGGCTCGATAGTCGCCCTGGTAGGGCCCAATGGCTCAGGCAAGACCACGCTGCTCAAGATCATCGCTGGTGATCTGATGCCGACCAGCGGGTCGGTCTCCAGGAGCGGCGGTTTAGGTGTGATGGGTCAGTTCATTGGCAGCATCCACGGCTCGTTGACCGTACGCGATCTGCTGTTTTCGCTCTCGGCGCCTGCACTGCGCCGGGCGGTAGCCGAGGTGGACCGGCTCGAGCTGCGGTTGATGGAGGACGACAGCGAGCAGATCCAGCTGCGCTACGCGCAGGCACTGGCCGACTACGGAGACGCGGGCGGATACCACGCCGAGGTCATCTTCGACGCGTGCTGCACTGAAGCCCTCGGCATGAGCTACGAGAGAGCCAAGTGGCGCGAGGTCACTACCCTGTCGGGAGGTGAACAGAAGCGGCTGGCGCTGGAGGCATTGCTTCGTGGTCCGGACGAGGTCTTGCTCCTTGATGAACCGGACAACTTCTTAGATGTACCGGCCAAGCGATGGCTGGAAACCCAGCTCCAGAGCACCCAGAAGTCTGTGCTGCTGGTGAGTCACGACCGTGAGCTGCTGGCGCAGACGGCGAGGACCATCGCAGTGCTTGAGTTGGGCGCTGCCGGCAACACAGTGTGGATTCATGGATCCGGCTTCGCGACGCTTGCGGCCGCCCGCCGGGACCGCTTCGCCCGCCTCGAAGAGCTACGGCGGCGTTGGGACGAGCAGCACAAGAAGCTTCGCGAGCTGATGCTGATGTACAAGGTCAAGGCGGCGTACAACGACGCCATGGCTTCCCGTTATCAGGCGGCTCAGACCCGGCTGGCCAAGTTCGAGGAGGCTGGGCCGCCTCAGGCGGTGCCGCTCGAGCAGCGAGTGTCAATGCGCCTCAGCGGCGGGCGCACGGGCAAGCGCGCGGTGATGATCGACAATCTTGAACTAACCGGTCTGATGAAGCCATTTGACGCCGAAATCTGGTTCGGTGACCGGGTGGCGGTACTGGGATCGAATGGCTCCGGCAAGTCGTACTTCCTCCGCCTGCTGGCCCGCGGCGGCTCCGATCCTGATCGTGAACATCAACCCGTCAGTGATCTTGCTATCGCCCCTGTTCCCCATACTGGCAAGGCGAAGCTCGGTGCTCGGGTGCGACCGGGCTGGTTCGCTCAAACCCACCATCATCCCGAGCTGCTGGGTCGAACCTTGCTCGAGATCTTGCACCGGGGTGATGATCATCGGGCGGGGATGGGGCGCGAGGAGGCGTCGCGCAAGCTTGACCGCTACGAGCTGGCCAAGGCCGCCGAGCAAAAGTTTGAGTCGTTGTCCGGAGGTCAGCGGGCACGCTTACAGATCCTGCTGCTCGAGTTGAGCGGCGCGACCCTGCTGCTCCTCGACGAGCCGACCGACAATCTCGACTTGGAATCGGCCGAGGCGCTGGAACAAGGACTTGATGCTTTCGAAGGTACGGTGCTCGCCGTCACTCACGACCGGTGGTTCGCGCGCAGCTTCGACAGGTTCCTGATCTTCGGCGCCGACGGCAGCGTTTATGAGTCGACAGAGCCTGTCTGGGACGAGGCGCGCGTGGAGCGCCTGCGCTGATCAGCGTCTTGCGTGCTGGGGTTATCCCGAGCTGAAGATCTACAGCAAGCATCAGTGCGCAAATGGGTCATTGACAACCATGCTGAGTGTCATGTCCACCGACGAGCTGAGCCGCACCACCATCCGTACAGATGATCATCGGGCGGCGGCGCGAAAGCCACTGCTTCGCCGACCCTGGGTCGTCCCGCTGGCACTCTTGACGGTGATCTTCATCGGCTACGCGGTGCCGCCCTACCTGACGCTGGATCCGGCGCGCGCGAGGATCCAGCCGATGCCGTCTCATGCCGCGTACTATCCGTTGCTGGTCAGCCACATCTTCCTTGGTTCGGTAGCGTTACTGACCGCCTGTCTCCAGGTCTGGCCATGGCTTCGCCGGTCTCATCCGCGCGTTCATCGCTGGAGTGGTCGTATCTATGTTGGTGTCGCGCTGACTGCTTCGGTGTGCGTCATGATCATCTCCCCGATGGGTTTGCATGGCCCCAATCAGCGCGTGGCAAACACGATGCTTGCGATCCTGTGGCTCGGGACAACGTTGGCCGGCTTCCTGGCCATCCGACAACGCCGTTATGCCGATCATCGGCGATGGATGCTGCGCAGCTTTGCCCTGGCTTTCTCCATCGTGGCCTTCAGGCTCTGGATGCCGGTCGCTTTTGCGGTCTTCGTGCCTGAGATCTACGTCGGTGCCGAGGTCGATTCGGCTGCCCTGGGCCAGGTGATCGGACTGACCAGTTGGATGAGCTGGGTAGTCAACGTGCTCATCGTCGAGTGGTGGCTACATCGCCGCCCAGATACTTAAGGCACGGCTCAGCGCAGGTCGAGCCGCATCACCACGCGCGGAAACCCACCAGAGACCGCATTGGTGTCCGCAGCCTTAGTGAAGCCGGCTTCCTCAAAGAGCTTGCGAGTGCCCACATAGGCCATGGTGAGGTCGACCTTCTTGCCCCTGTTGTCCACGGGGTAACCCTCGACCGCTGGCGCCCCCTGGGATCGCGCGTAGGCCACTGCACCAGTGAGAAGGTGCAGCGAGATTCCCCTGCCGCGGTGGCCAGGTCGGACACGGATGCACCACACCGACCAGACCGGCAGGTCGTCGACGTGGGGGATCTTGGTGGACCGCGCGAAAGGCAGCTCGGACCGCGGCGCGACGGCGGCCCAGCCGACCACCTCGGCATCGTCGTATGCAAGGACACCCGGCGCGACTGCGCGGCGGGTCAGCTGCTTGACGTACTCACCCCGAGCAC
>JAICEV010000271.1 GCA_025923975.1 Propionibacteriaceae bacterium | reverse complement strand
GCTCAGCGGTGCCCGGCTTCTCGTCGACACTCTGGACGGAATCGAGGACGGCACCCTTGCCGCTACGCCTCAGCCACAGAGCGATTCCCAGGTGAGCTACGCCTTCAAGATCAACGCCGAGGATGCCCAAATCGATTGGACTCAACCTGCCGACGTGGTAGCGCGGTTGATCCGCGCCTGCGCCCCGGCCCCTGGGGCGTGGACCACGTTCCGAGGCGAGCGGTTCAAGATCAACTCTGTGCAGCTCTCCGACAGTGAGCTGCCGCCTGGAGCGCTGGAGATCACCAAACGAGCCGTGCGGATCGGGACCGGGTCGCGGGCACTCGAGCTCGGCGAGGTACAGGCCCAGGGCAAGAAGCCAATGGCGGCCGCCGACTGGGCACGAGGTATCGCTTTCGGCACAGATCCCAGGCTCGGAACCTGAGTGATCGCTCCGGCCAACCCTCCCAACAAGCGACCTCGTCGCGAAGATCGTGCGAGGCGGACCGCGTTCGATGCGCTGCGCGCGGTGAATGCCGACGGAGCCTACGCCAACCTCATATTGCCAGCGTTACTTCGCGAGCGCGGTCTCTCAGGGCGCGATGCTGCCTTCGCCACCGAACTGCTGGCTAATACCTGCCGGTGGCAGGGCAGCTACGACATGATCATCGCCGCAGCCGCTGGTCGACCGCTGACTGGGTTCCAGCCGGCGGTGTTGGATCTGCTGCGACTCGGGGTGCACCAGATTCTTGCCATGCGGGTGCCAGCGCCAGCCGGCGTGGCGGCGTCGGTGGATCTAGCCGCGGTCACGGTGGGTGAGCGGGTCACCGGTCTCGTCAATGCGGTGCTGCGACGAGTTGCCGAGAGAAGCCTTGACGACTGGTTCGAGCAGCTCTCCGAGGGGCTAGATGACCATGATCAGCTAGCGCTGCGCACGGCACACCCACGCTGGATCGTTGACGCGTACGCGGAGCTGCTCGCGCCGACAGAGCTGGAGCCAGCCCTGAGCGCCAACAATGTCAGCCCGCAGGTTTGTTTGGCCGTCCGACCCGGACTGGCCCACGTGTCAGACCTGATACACGCCGGGGCGCAGCCAGCTCCGTACTCGCCTTTCGCGGCTCGTTGGCGAGGCGACCCAGCCGACCTTCCACTAGTCCGTGACGGCAGGGCCGGAGTGCAGGATGAGGGCTCTCAGCTGGTCACCTGGGCTCTCACCACAGTGGCTGCCCCGTCGGGATGGTGGCTCGACCTCTGCGCGGGACCTGGCGGCAAGTCGGCACTGTTGGCTGGCTTGGCGCGCCTCGACGGTAGCCGCCTGCTGGCATCGGATGTGGCGCCGCACCGGGCACGCTTAGTCGCCACCGCCGTACGGGCTTATGCCGGGGAGGGCTCCGCTCCGGCCATTGTGGTGGCCGACGCTACCCGCCCTGCCTGGCGAGCTGGCTTGTTCACCCGGGTACTGGTCGATGCCCCATGCTCTGGACTTGGCGCCCTACGCCGTCGGCCGGAGTCTCGCTGGCGGCGCAGCCCGGCGGATCTGGAGCAGCTGCACCCATTGCAGCTCGCACTGTTGGCCTCAGCTATCGACAGTGCCGCCCGTGGTGGGGTTATCGGCTACCTCACATGCTCGCCGCACCGCCGAGAGACAACAGATGTGCTGAACGAAACTCTCGCCGTCCGCGGAGACATCGAGCTGATTCCGGCGGCCCAGCTGCTGCCTGAGGTTCCAGACGCCGGCCTCGGTCCGTACCTGCAGCTCTGGCCGCAGCGGCACGGCACCGATGCCATGTTCGGCGCCTACCTCCGCAAGACCCGGGCTTGATTGCCTCGCTCGCCAAGCTCGCTGTGTCTAAAGCCGCTGCCTTCCTCACTTGCTCGCAGCCAGCAATGCCCTCAGAAGCTGGACTGTTAGTGAGGCCGGCTGCTCGCTCGTTCGTCCGGGACAGCGGCGCGCGCGATCCGCCAAACACTAAAGTCAGGAACGTGGCCTCCAGAATCATGCCGAGCATCTTGTCGGCCGACTTCGCGAACCTGCAGACTGCCATCGAATCGGTGCCAAGTTCAGACGCAATACACGTTGACGTGATGGACAACCACTTCGTCCCTAACCTGACGCTGGGGCTTCCGGTGGTCGAATCCATCCGCAAGATCACTGACAAGATGCTGGACATCCATTTGATGATCGAGCAGCCTGACCGCTGGGCGCCGGGATATGCCGAGGTGGCCGACTCGGTCACCTTCCATGTGGAGGCAGCGGCAGCACCGGTGCGGCTGGCGCGGGAGTTGCGTAGCCTCGGGGCGCGAGCCGCAATGGCGCTCAAGCCGGCTACCCCGATCGAGCCCTATGAAGACCTACTCCTAGAGCTCGACATGGTGTTGATCATGACCGTGGAACCCGGTTTCGGAGGGCAGAGCTTTCTTGATCTCTGCCTGCCCAAGATCACACGGACGCGCGCAATGCTGGACAAGCTGGGTGGCGACATCTGGCTACAGATCGATGGCGGCGTCTCGGCCGAGACGATCGAACGGTGTGCGGCAGCCGGTGTCGACTCCTTCGTGGCCGGGTCGTCGGTGTTCGGCGCCGAGGACCCCGACGCTACGGTGATCAAGCTGCGTGAGATGGCGGCTGCGGCGGCCTGATCTGACTTCCGCCGACTTAGCTAGCCCTGGCGGCGACGTAGGTAGCGCTCGAACTCGGCTGCGATCGCATCGCCGCTGGCCTCTGGAAGCTCGGTGGCATCCTGCATCTGCTCCAGGGAGGCGACGTACTCGGCGACCTCGGAGTCCTCGGCGGCCAACTCATCCACCCCACGCTCCCAGGCCCGGGCCAGCTCGGTGAGCTCGCCGAGATCGAACGAGGCGTCCAGCACCTGCTCCAGCTGGGAAAGCAACGCGAGCGTGGCCTTCGGGCAGGGCGGATGCGAGACGTAATGCGGGATCGCCGACCACAGCGTGAGGACCTCTACGCCTGCGCGCGTCAGTGTGTCGCCAAGCACGCCAATGATGCCAGTCGGACCCTCGTACGTCGCCGGTGCCAGGCCGAGTTGCTTCATCAACTCACGGTCGGCTGTCGATACCGATATAGGGATCGGCCGGGTATGCGGAGTGTCGGCAAGCAACGCGCCCAACAGGTGAACTCGAGTCACGTTGGCTGAACTGAGCGCGGAGGCGATCATGGTGCTGAACTGACGCCATCGCAGGTTGGGCTCCAGTCCTTCAACCAAGATCAGGTCCCGGCCGTCTGGCAGTTGGGCGATCTTGAGTTCCGTAGTGGGCCAGGTGACCTCGCGCTCGTCGTCGGAGGTGAATGCCACCCGCGGTCTGTTGACCTGAAAGTCGTAGAAGTCGTCCGGGTCGAGCGCGTATACCGGCTCAGCCTGGTAGGCCTCCGCAAGGTGCTCGATGGCACCGGTTGCCGCGTTCCCCGCATCGTTCCAGCCACCGAATGCCACCACCACAACCGGGTCGACCAGATCACGGAGGTCACGGCTGGCCGAGCTGGGGGAGTCGGGCATGGCAATCACTGTAGCCGTCGAGCCGGCGGTGCAGTGTCGCTCCACATCGTGGTAGTTCTCACTTGAGGGGCCCGGCTGCGATTATTCTCACGAGATGCCCGATGGCCTGCGCGCCGCCCCCTCTTCCACTGATCTTCGTACGACGCTGTCGCAACGCGTCGTGATCGCTGATGGGGCGATGGGCACGATGCTGCAGCAGCATGACCTCACGCTTTCCGACTTCGAACAGCTCGAAGGATGCAACGAGATCCTGAACGCCACTCGTCCCGACATCGTGCGTGCCATCCACGACGCCTACTTCGAGGTCGGAGTGGATGCGGTCGAGACCAACACCTTCGGCGCTAATTTCTCTGCGCTCGGCGAGTATGGCATCGCCGACCGGATCAGCGAGCTGGCGGAGGCTGGTGCTCGGATCGCACGCCAATCGGCCGACGCGTACAGCACCCCGGATCGCCCACGGTGGGTGCTCGGTAGCGTCGGACCTGGCACCAAACTGCCGACCCTCGGGCATGTCTCCTTCGCCCGGCTGCGGGATGCGTATCAGCAACAGGTCGAGGGCTTGATTGCTGGCGGAATCGACGCGGTGTTGATCGAGACGTCACAGGATCTGCTGCAAACCAGGGCAGCAACGCTCGGTGCCAAAAGGGCACTGGCCTACGCGGGTCGCGACCTCCCGTTGATCGTGCATGTGACAGTTGAGACCACGGGCACGATGCTGCTCGGCTCCGAGATCGGTGCCGCCCTTACCGCCCTGGAGCCGCTCGGCATCGACCTGATTGGCCTGAATTGCGCAACCGGTCCGGCAGAAATGAGTGAGCATCTGCGGCATCTTTCCCGGCATGCCCAGATCGGTGTGAGCTGCATGCCGAATGCCGGCCTGCCGCAGCTGACCGCCGCCGGTGCGGTCTACCCGTTACAGCCCGTCGAGCTAGCCGATGCGCTGGAACAGTTTGTCGGCGAGTTCGGACTAGGCCTGGTGGGTGGCTGCTGCGGCACGGGACCGGAGCATCTGCGGCAAGTTGTCAGGCGCCTGGAAGGCCGGCCAGTTGGTGCCCGTTCGCCGAGTCATCTCCCTGCTGCAGCCTCCTTGTACGCCGACGTGCCCTTCCGCCAGGACACCAGCTATCTGTCGATCGGGGAACGGACCAACGCCAACGGGTCAAAGGCGTTTCGCGAGGCGTTACTGGATGAGCGCTGGGACGACTGCGTGGAGATCGCGCGGTCCCAGATCCGAGACGGCGCGCACATGCTCGATCTCAATATCGACTACGTAGGCCGGGACGGCGTTGCCGACATGCGAGAGGTGGCCTACCGGCTTGCGACTGCGTCGACGCTACCCATCGTGCTGGACTCCACCGAGCCGGCAGTCCTGCAGGCCGGCCTGGAATGTCTCGGTGGCCGCGCGGTGATCAACTCCGCCAATTACGAGGATGGCGACGGGCCCGACTCCCGATTCTGCAGGGTCATGAAGCTGGTCGCCGAGCATGGTGCGGCAGTGATCGTGTTGACGATCGATGAGGAAGGCCAGGCGCGTACCGCGGAGTGGAAGGTGCGCGTCGCCGAACGAGCGATCAATGACATCACCGGGAACTGGGGACTGCGTCAAAGCGACATCATCATCGACTGCCTCACCTTCCCGATCGCCACCGGCCAGGAGGAAACCCGCCGGGACGGTATCGAGACCATCGAGGCGATTCGCGAGGTCAAGCGGCTGTTCCCGGACGTGCAGACCACGCTCGG
>JAICEV010000270.1 GCA_025923975.1 Propionibacteriaceae bacterium | reverse complement strand
TGGCTCAGGAGCCTGCGGTGGCGTCGGGTTCGGGGTGCTTGCGCTGGGTGGCCGGTTGAGTACCGGTCCGGCTCTTGCTCTCGCCTCGCCCGCCGGTCAGTTTGGACTCCGCGGCTTCGACCTCGTTGTGACCGGATGCTCGGTCTTCGACTTCGCGAGCAGGGGTGGGGGCGTCGTCGCTGCGATGGCCGAGGCGGCGGCAGCCGCTCTCACTCCTTGCATCGTGATCGCCGGTGAAGTGCTTATTGGGTCACGCGAAATGCGCACAATGGGCATCGAAGCTGCGTACCCGGTACGGGAATCGCTGCTCGAGGAGATGCAGGGCGACATCATCCAGGAAGACCTTGCGATAACCGCTGGCCGAGTGGCGCGGTCTTGGAGTTGGTGACGCGGCACACGTTCCCGCAGCTTGGACGGGTCAGCGAGCCCCCTTAGAATGACATTCATGACGGCAACCGAACAGACCTTCGACAGCCCTGTTGCAGCACCAGACGGCATCATCCTGACCGAGGGGGCAGCAGCCAAGGTCAAGGCCCTGCTGGAAGGTGAAGGTCGCGACGATCTTGCGCTTCGCGTAGCAGTGCAGCCCGGCGGCTGCTCTGGACTGCGCTATCAGTTGTTCTTCGACGAGCGCAGCTTCGAAGGCGACATCGTCAAGGTCTTCGGCGGAGTGGATGTGGTCACCGACCGGATGAGTGCGCCGTACCTGATGGGCGCAACGATCGATTTCGTTGACACGATTGAGAAGCAAGGCTTCACCATCGACAATCCCAACGCCACCGGCTCGTGCGCCTGCGGCGACAGCTTCCACTGATCTGAACCGAACTTACGAGCTCCCTGCCCGCGGGCAGGGAGCTCGGTCGTTGTTGCCGATTATGATTCGCGCCGCACAATAAAGCGCGGGGCATTGGAGGCGACGAGAGTCTGTCCGCGCATTCGGCACCAGGCGGCCAGGTCAGGTCCAGCGGCCGGGTCATCTGCGAGCAGCTCCAGCTGCGAGCCCACACTGACCTCCCCGATGCGGCGAGCCACCTCGATGATTGGTCGCGGGCACTTCATTCCGCGACAGTCCAGCGACAGTCCCTCAAAGGAGGACGCAACCTCGTTCACGACGTACCCACCGTCGCGCGTATCTCAGCGACTATCGGCGGGAGGATGGCCAGAAACTGATCGATCTCCGCTGCCGTCGTCGCCCAGGTGAGCCCGATGCGTACGTTGCCGTGAGTCAGGGCTCCCATGGCGGCCAGTACATGGGAGGGATGTTCGCTGCTGGCGCTGCATGCTGATCCGCTCGCAACCGCGAAACCGGCCTTGTCTAGCTCCAAGGTCAGCGTCTCGCCGTCTACGTAAAGGGCTGAGAACGTCAAGAGGTGCGGTACCCGGCGGACCGGATCGCCGGCTACATCGACATCGGGCACCCGCTGCACGATTTCCGTCCGAAGCTGATCGACCAGATCGTGCTGGCGTTCGCCGACTTTGCGACCAGACCTCAGCCAGCAGTCGAGTGCGACGGCCCCAGCGTAGATGGCGGGCACGTCGGGCACACCGGGCCAGCGGCCTCCCTGGTAGTCGTCTGTCAGGTAGGGCGCTCGCCAACGCGCGTTTTTCTTGATCACCAGAATGCCGACCGTCGCCGGTCCGCCAAAGGCGCCGGCCCAGCCCGTCAGCGCGGACCATCCGGTTGGCTCGCTGAGATCGATGCGGCCCAGCGCAGCTGTGGCATCGAGCACCAGCGGTACCTCGGCGTGCTGGCAGATTTCAGCGACCTCGGCGTACGGCTGCAGTGTGCCGACCTCGTGGTTGGCCACCTGGATGCAGGCCAGCGCGGTGCCGGCAGTCTCCACCGTCCGGGCCCACCGATCCAGGTCAACATGGCCTTCATGATCGACTTGGACGGCCTCGTGGGTGCCAGCGGCGGCGGCAGCCGTAAGCACCGAGGAGTGGTCGATTGCGGTCGTGACGATGCGGTAACCCACCCGGCGGCGGCCTAAGGCGAGACCGGCGACGGCGGCATGGTTCGCATGGACCCCAGACGCGGTGAAGATGACCTCGTCGGGTCGCGCTCCCACTGCGGCCGCAACCACCTCTCGTGCCTGATCCAAAGCCTGCGCGGCAAGCCGACCCGGGCGGTGGAGGCGCATCGGATCGCCCCAGCCAGCCTGTTCGGCTTGAAGCCACGCCTGGCGCGCTTCTTGGACCATCGGCTCGCCCGACGAGCTGTCCAGGAAGACTTCGGAGACTGGATGCGCCACGCCTCGAAACTAGCGCGCGCACAGTGGAAGCGCCGCCGAAAAGGGGCGTCCGAACGACCAAAAAACGGAGCCCCTACACCGGTGATCGGAGCGTCCTACTACGTTAGGGTGAACACCAAAGAAGGGGTGGCCGCTTCGACGGTGGGCGGGCGCCATCCCTCGGTGCGTACGAGAAAGGCGCGACGTGGGTAGCAGGACTGAACGGTCCGCTGTGAATGACATGACAGTGCGCGCGGCCCGGCGCCGGTTTCGCAGCCGTGTTCGTCCCGGCTTGCTGGCGCTGTCGATGTTTGGCCTGTTGTTCCTTACTGGTTGCTCACCAGAGTTGGTCGCTCAGATGAAACGGTTGGGCTTTCCGCCGCCCGCAAGCGACCGATCTCCTTACATCCTCAATCTATGGATCGGCTCCTGGATCGCCGCATTCGCCGTCGGTTTCATTATGTGGGGTGTGATCTTGTGGGCCGCGAACCGCTACAAGACCAAGCACGCGAAGATGCCACCGCAGAACCGCTACAACCTGCCGATGGAGATCTTCTATACAGTCGCGCCGTTCATCATCATCGCCGTGCTCTTCTACTACACGGTTTTAGCCCAGAATGCAGTCACGGCGAAGGCGCCGAACCCTGAGGTCACTATCGACGTCGTCGGCCAGAAATGGTCGTGGACGTTCAACTACAAGGCGGCCGACAATCCGGCTGTCGGGCAAGACGTCTGGGAAGCCGGCACGATCAACAAGACCCCCGATCTCTATATCCCGGTCAACAAGTTGATTCAGTTCAACCTCACGTCGCCCGATGTTATCCATTCGTTCTGGGTTCCTTCGTTCTACGAGAAGCTGGACGTGATCCCTGGTCGCGTGAACAGCCTGCAGTTGAGGCCAACGACGGAGGGTGTGTTGGCGGGAAAGTGCGCAGAGCTATGCGGCACGTACCATTCGGCGATGCTCTTCAATGTGCACGTCGTGAGCGAAAATGAATACAACAATTACCTGAAGTCGCTGGTGGCCAAAGGACAGATTGGTGAAGCCAAAGGTCCGGCCCAGGCCAACGCCCCCGCGAGAAGTTCTGAGGAGGGTACGCGATGACGACGCTGCAGCGTACTGCCACCGCCGCCGAGATCGCGACGCCGAGGCGCCAGCTTGGCACGATCACGTGGAAGTGGATGGTCACCACAGACCACAAGGTGATCGGCAATCTCTACTTCATCACGTCGATGATGTTCTTCCTGTTCGGCGGAATTTTGGCCATGGCGATCCGGGCCGAGCTGGCCTGGCCTGGCATGCAGTACCTTTCGTACGAGAGCTACAACCAGTTCTTCACCATGCACGGCACGATCATGCTGCTGCTGTTCGCGACTCCGCTGTTTGCAGGCTTCGCCAATGCGATCATGCCGCTGCAGATCGGTGCACCTGATGTGGCGTTCCCGCGACTTAACATGATCGCCTACTGGTTCTACCTGTTCGGCGGGCTGATCGCCTCCGCGGGTTTCCTGTCGCCATCGGGCGCTGCGAGCTTCGGCTGGTTCGCGTACGCGCCGCTCAACGACGCGGTCAATTCACCGGGTGTTGGTCATGACCTATGGGTTATGGGCCTTTACATGGCTGGTCTAGGCACCATCCTCGGCGCAGTCAACTTCACTACGACGATCCTGTGCATGCGGGCGCCAGGCATGACCATGTTCCGGATGCCAATCTTCACCTGGAACATCCTGGTGACATCGTTTCTTGTGTTGACCGTCTTCCCCATTCTGGCTGCGGCCCTTTTGGTGCTGGAGGCTGACCGCGTCCTTGGATCACACATCTTCAATCCAGCAAACGGCGGGCCACTCCTGTGGCAGCACCTGTTCTGGTTCTTCGGACATCCAGAGGTGTACATCATCGCTCTGCCGTTCTTCGGCATCATCACCGAGGTTTTGCCTGTATTCAGCCGAAAGCCGATCTTCGGTTATGTCGGCTTGGTCTTGGCCACCATGTTGATCGGGGCCCTGTCAGTCGCGGTATGGGCGCACCACATGTTCGTGACAGGGGCAGTCAACCTACCGTTCTTCTCCTTCATGACCTTCCTGATTGCGGTTCCGACAGGTGTGAAGTTCTTCAACTGGGTCGGGACAATGTGGGGCGGCAATATCGCCATGCGCACGCCCATGCTCTGGGCCGTCGGCTTCCTCACGACCTTCTTGTTTGGTGGCCTGACCGGCATTATCTTGGCCAGCCCGCCACTGGACTTCGCGGTTTCTGACACCTACTTCGTTGTGGCGCACTTCCATTACGTTGTCTTCGGCACGGTGGTCTTCGCGATGTTTGCTGGCTTCTATTTCTGGTGGCCGAAGCTAACCGGCAAGATGCTGGACGAGACGCTGGGCAAGATTCACTTCTGGTTGCTCTTCATCGGCTTCCACGCCACGTTCCTAATTCAGCACTGGCTTGGCGCCGAGGGAATGCCACGGCGCTACGCCGACTACCTGCCCAGCGATGGTTTCACTATCGCGAATCAGATCTCCTCGGCAGGCGCGTTCCTGCTTGGCGGCTCAACGCTGGTCTTCTTCTGGAACGTCTGGAAGAGCCGGAACAACCCCCGAGTGACCAGCGACGACCCGTGGGGTTGGGGCCGCTCCCTCGAGTGGGCGACCACCTGCCCGCCGCCGCGTCACAACTTCACTCAGCTACCCAAGATCCGGTCGGAGTCGCCAGCCTTTGACCTGCACCACCCGGAGGTCGCGCTGTTGGAGTACGGCACCGAGGATGAGGAGTTCGACGAGACAAGTGTCGACGCCGGTGAGGACACCGGTCGCAAGGCGGAACTCAAGCATCGGGTGGCTGGTGACACCGATGACCTGGCCTATCAGTACGAGGCTACGCACCATGGCCGCTCGCCGGAGGCCGAGGAGGATCAGAAGTGAAGGTCGAAGCCTGGGTCTTCGGCTCCCTGACGATCTTCATGGTCATCGTCACGCCGATCTATTGGCTGATCACGGCGGATAGAAACGGTGTGCCG
>JAICEV010000269.1 GCA_025923975.1 Propionibacteriaceae bacterium | reverse complement strand
CACGACGCCCTGCCGACCGTACCGACGTTAGCCGAACGAGATCTTGCCAGGGAGGCCCGCAACAGTCGCGACAGCCGAGCCCGGATCTGATCATGGTGAACCCGATGATAGAAACGACAACGTGGACTATCGCACTTTGGGACGCAGCGGTTGCGCGGTTTCTTCACTCTGCCTAGGAACCATGACCTTTGGAGTCGAGACGGACGAGGCCGGCTCGCATGAACAGCTGGATCGGTTCGTTGAGGCAGGCGGCACCCTCGTGGACACGGCCGACGTGTACGGCGGCGGCCAGTCCGAGGAGATCATCGGTCGCTGGTTCGTCAGCCGGCCGGCCGATGTCACCGAGCGCGTGGTGCTAGCGACCAAGGGCCGGTTCGCGATGGGCAACGAGCCCAATTCGCTCGGACTGTCCACTAGGCATCTGACGCGAGCCCTGGATGCGTCGCTGACCCGACTAGGACTGGATCATGTTGATCTTTACCAGGTACACGCCTTTGATCCGTGGACGCCGCTCGACGAGACGCTGCGTACCCTCGACGGCTTCATTCGCGCAGGCAAGATCAGCTACTACGGCTTGTCCAACTTCACGGGCTGGCAACTGACGAAGACAGTTCATCTGGCAAACGCTCTCGGCGTCGCATCGCCGGTGACCCTGCAGCCGCAGTACAGCTTGATCGTGCGCGAGATCGAGTGGGAAATCGTCCCTGCTGTCCTCGATGCCGGCATGGGGATGCTGCCATGGAGCCCGCTGGGCGGCGGCTGGCTGTCTGGCAAGTACAAGCGGGACGAGCGTCCGACCGGGAGCACTCGTCTCGGGGAGGATCCAGAACGCGGTATGGAGGCGTACGACCGACGAGGCACCGAGCGCACCTGGAACGTGATCGATGCCGTCCAGAAGGTGGCGGAGGATCGCGGCGTCTCGATGGCCGAGGTTGCTTTGGCGTGGGTGACGGACCGCCCAGGGGTGACGTCGACGATCTTGGGTGCACGTACCACCGAGCAGCTGGCAGCCAATCTGCGTGCGGCCGATTTGCACCTCAGCGCCGAGGAGACCGCAATGCTGGATCAGGCAAGCGACCTGCACGCCACCGACTACCCATACGGAGAAATGGGAGTCGCACAGCGCGACCGGAATCTCGCCAGCACCTGACATTCGCTCAGGATGAGCCCGCTTATCAGCGATAGGACCAGACCGGCGTAAGAACGACGTTGGCGGTCAGCCCAAGCGGCTGAGCTTCGCCGCCGTCAACATCGACCAGAAAGACGTCGAAGGTCTTGCCCGGTTCGCCGGAGCCGTCACGGTTGGAGATGATCATCAGTTGGCAGCCGTCCGGAGACCAGGCTGGCTTCTCGTCTACTGCTGGGCCGGTGACGACCCGCCGTACCGCTGAGCCGTTGGATCGCATCACGTATACATCGAAGTTGTCATTGGATCCGCGCCGCCGGAAAGCGATCATGCTCCCGTCGGGTGACCATGCCGGATCGGCGTCGCTGCCGGCCTTGCGGTCGGTCAGTCGCACTGGTTTGGACGAGCCGTCCAAAGCCAAGGTGTAGATCGAACCACCCTCAGGTTCCACCTGGAGTGTCACGGCTCCAGTAGGCCACCGTACGACCGTCGGGAGAGATCGTCGGATCCTCGATGCGTGGCTGGCCGGTACTGAGCTCGCGAACTACGGTGCCATCGAGCTTGATCACGAAGAGCCGGTTGGGCTAGTTCTCAGCCCGGCACTCGACAACCACTGCCGCAAAAACGGGTCGACCTTTTCGGCAGGTCACCGTCGGGGCTCCGCGTTCTTTGGTTGAATGCCCTGGAACCACACGCATGTGCTGTCATCAGGGGCGACGGCCGTGCTGATCCTCGGGTGGAAAACATGTCGGGAGTGCGCTTGCGCACGCCTTTTCTTGGCGCTCTAGTAGCCACACTGACCGTCGGCGTCATCTTTCTCGGCGGTGCCGGGGCGGCCGATGCCAAGGACAGCGAGAGGCAGCGGGCGAATGAGCAGGAGCAGCTGATCGATCCGCAGGCTCCGCTCGGTACTGAGGCGAAGTCCACCAAGAACGTCAGCGCCCAGGCCGAGCTGGACTCACCTGTGGAAACCAAAGCCGCGGACCCTGACAGCGCATCGGATCTAACGAAACTTCCGGATAATCAGGGCGGCAATTGGGAGAAGTTGCCATCGCTGCCTCCGGGCTCCAATGCCTATCACCTGATCATGGGCCCGAAGGGCAAGATCCTTCTCATTGCGGGGTCAGGCAACAACTCCGCCGTCTTCGAAGCCGGAACCTTCAAGGCGTACCTCTGGGAGCCGACGACGGGCCTCCAACAGCTGACCAATGTTCCAGACGATATGTTCTGTGCGGGCCACATGCTGATGAGCAATGGCGAGGCCATCGCCGCGGGAGGCACCAAGGGCTACAAGACTGGGACGTCACCGTGGAAGGGCTCAAAGGCGGTCTACACCTTCGACTTTGAATCCAAGAGCTTCACAAAGCAACAGAACATGTACGACGGCCGCTGGTACCCGAGCGTGCTTAATACCCGAGGCGGTTATGCCTTGATCGTCGGCGGATTCGACGCAGGCGGAAAGAACTCAGCGACGTCGGAGGTCTACGTACCGTGGAAGGGGACGTACGATCCGAGGCCAGGCAATCGCGAGTTCCCGTTGTACCCGCACATCTTCCTTACGGCCAATGCCAAGTACTTCTTTACAGGTGAGGGATGGACCAAGCCTGCCGAAGACGCCGAAGGCTCACAGGGCTACTTCCATCCGGGCTTCTGGGATCCGTTCAAGGGCAACACATACAAGAAGGTCAATGACCTGACCCATCCCACCCGGCGTGGCTTCGGCACCTCCTGCTGGCTGGGCAGCATTCGGCGGCAGAAGATCATGGTCATGGGTGGCGGCTGGCCAGCGACCTCGTCGACAAACGTCATTGATCTAGATAGCTCGTCGTCACCGAAGTACAAATCGGGCCCCCCGCTTAGGGCTGCCAAGGCGTATGCGAGCTGCGTGAACCTGCCGAATGGCAGCGTGTTGGAGCTGGGCGGCGGTTCCGCGAACAGGATCGAGAATGCCAGCCAGGAAGTGAGCCTGTTGAAGTCTGCGACCGCGAAGTCGTGGACAGCCATGAACCCACTACCGAAGGGCGAGCATCGGCTGTATCACTCGATGGCTTACCTGGCAGACGACGGTAGTGTCATCACCCTGTCGTCGAATCCGAAGGGTCAGGCCCGGAGCGACACCGTCCTGCGGTTCGAGCCGCCGTACCTGTTCAATCCGGACGGCACACGGGCCAAGCGGCCGACCCTGAGCGAGGTGCCGGAACTGATCAAGTATGGGCAGACCTACCCGATCAATGTGAGCAGCGATGTCACACGTGTGGTGATGATGACCGCCCCCTCCCCCACACACGGTTTCGACGCTAATCAGCGCCAGATTCCAGTGGAGTATGCGGACGGCAAGATCACGATCAACGCCACCACCAGCCTGGCACCACGGGGCTACTACAGGCTCTTCGCGATCAACGACAAGGGTGCAGTCTCCATCGCCAAGTGGACTCATCTGAGGTAAGCCCTGGGAAGGGCTAACGCCCTCGGAAAGTGGTCACATACGACACGGCTGGATCGATTAAGCGCTGTTGTCTGTGACCACTTTCGGTACGAGGGAGGAGCTTGAGGTAACAGAAGGCGACAACCCTGGTTGGGTTGCATGCCCAGGTGCCCCTGCCCGCGGTCACGTCCGTCGTAATTGCGCAACAAGTTGCTACATGGAAGACCGGAGCGCTCCTGATGCCACGCTTTTCGACGACCTTCTGCAACGAATCTGCAACATTGCACATGGTATGGAAGGCAGAATGGGTATGACTTAAAGGCAGCTGGTGCATAAGGCGACCAGCTGGAGCTAGGAGGAACACATGGAGATCATCGGAGTGATTGTCGCGGGCATCATTATTGGCCTGCTCGGCAAGTTTGTTGCTCCGAGCGCTCGGGACAACATCCCGATCTGGCTCACCATCCTGTGTGGCATCGGCGGTGTCATCATTGGCTGGTATATCTACACCCTGTTTGGCGGCAATGGCAGCGCAGGCATCGATTGGGTCCGCTGGCTCGTTGCCATTGCGGTTGCCGCAGTGTTGGTGATCATCGCAGACATGATCATGGTTAGGAGTCGAACGAGGCGCACCGAGGTCTAGCTCCCGTTCACATCGGTCGCTGACGCCCCATCTCACCTGGAGATGGGGCGTCAGTGCGTCTTACCCGACTGACTTTGGACCAGCCGGTCCACTGCCGCTAGCATGCCTGCATGGAAGACCGGCGTGTCGGCGTCATGGCACCGGATCGCTGGGACCGGTTACTCCGGGCGGCGGCAGATGAGTTCGCTCAAGCCGGCTACGAGCAGGCATCGCTGAACCGCATCATTCGGGCCTGTGGACTGAGCAAGAGCTCCTTCTACCATTACGTTGCCTCTAAAGAGCAGCTGTTCGAACGGGTGCTGTGGGCGTACGGGCCGACACTGATCGACATTCTGGAACTACCGAGCGAAGAAGAACTGGCCCGCGACTTCTGGGGCGAGCTGGACGGCATCGTCGAGCGGCTGGCGGCCGCCGGGACGCAAGATCCCATCTACGCGCTGATCGGTCGCATGTGCTATCTCCCCGGTGCGCCGTCAGGTGAGAAAACCGCACTCGGACAAGGCTTTGCGAAGGTGCTGGCCTGGTTGCATCGTGCGATCCAAGTGGGGCGCCAAGCGCGCGCCGTACGCGACGACTTACCAGTTGAGCTCCAGGCCCAGGTCGTGCTCGCAGTGCTTCGTGTCTTCGATGAATGGAGTCTCACCCGAATGCCAGCAGGCGGCGAAGCTCAGCAGCGGCTGATCGAAGCGCAGTTAGCAGCCATTCAACGTCTCATCGGCACGGCCTTGGACCAGCCGGTCCACTCGTCCTAAACTGAAGCGTGGACCAGCTGGTCCACAACTCGTGAAGGAGGCTCTTGTGCTCACCCCGACGCCGATCGAGGCCCAGGTCGCATCGCTTCAGAACGCTCCACTCAAGGTCCTGGTGGTAGGAGCTGGGGTAGCCGGCACGGCGCTGGCCCAGCTACTGCGCAGCCAAGGATTGCACCCAGTGCTCATCGAGCGGACGGGCTCAGACAGCAGTCCGGGCTACATGCTGGGCTTGATGCCGATGGTCGACCCAGTGATCGATGAGCTCGGTGTCCGGCCGGCCTATCTCGACCGCAGCACTGCGCTGGCACGCTTCCGGTTT
>JAICEV010000268.1 GCA_025923975.1 Propionibacteriaceae bacterium | reverse complement strand
CTGCGTGTCCGGGCACAAGACCACAAACGAGCCGCCGCCCAGGCCCATACGAGCTGCGTTTCCGGGCACAAGACCACAAACGTGCCGCCGCCCGGGCCAAACGGGGTGCGTTTCGGTGCACAAGGCGAGCACTGTCAGCCGTACGTTCCCATCACAGCCCTCAAGAAGGACGGCGTCGAGCACCCTCAGCCGCACGTTTCCGATCACAGCCGTCGAAACGATCACCCTCGCGTCCGTTAAGGCCACGGTTGATTTGGGTCTTGGCGCGTTACCCCGACAGTTGACGCCTGACTTCAGCCGCAACCACGCTGCCATCGGCCTTGCCCTTGGTTTGCGGCGTGACCTGCGCCATGACCTTGCCCATGCCTTTCATGCCGAGCTCTGCTGCTCCGGTCGAGGCGATCGCGTCGGCGACGATTGCCTCGATCTCCTCTTGTGTCAACTGCTGCGGCAGGTAATCAGCCAATACATCCGACTCGGCACGCTCTTTGTTTGCCAGTTCGGCGCGGCCGGCATCGGCGTACGCTGCCTCCGCCTCACGGCGCTTCTTGGCCTCCTTGATCACCACGTCCAGCACCTGCTGATCGGATAGCTCGACAGCCTCCGAACCAGCCACCTCAGCCTCAGTGATTGCTGTCAGGACCATCCGGATGGTGCCCGACCTGACCTTGTCGCGGTCCCTGATCGCGGCGGTCAGATCGGAGCGGAGGCGCTCCTTAAGAGTGGTTGGTGCATCAGACATGCGACCAGTGTGGCAGCAGTTTCGCTTGTAGCCTTCTGATTATGTCTCCGAACCGCGCGACCGCGTCCATCGTCAAGAGCTTGCTCGGCGTTGGAGCTGTGGGAACCGGCTGCCTGGCGTATGCCGGGTTGTACGAAGTCAACGCGTTTCGACTGCGCCGGGTTGATGTCCCGGTCCTGCCCCTGGGTGCGCGGCCTGTTCGGGTGCTGCACCTGTCTGATGTTCACATGACGCCGTCGGCGAGGGCCCGGCAGCGCTGGCTGTCCACGCTGGGCGCCCTGGAGCCAGATCTGGTGATCAACACCGGCGACAACATCGCGCATGAGGCAGCGGTACCGTTCGTCCTCGCCAGCTTCGGTCGCCTGCTTGATCGTCCAGGCGTTTACGTCTGGGGATCGAACGACTACTACGCCCCAACGTTCAAGAACCCGCTTCGCTATCTCGAGGGGCCGAGTAAACGGGATCGGCGTTCGAAGCGAACTCTGCCCTGGCAAGATCTCGCGCGCGGTTTCAAGGAGGCAGGGTGGATCGACCTCACTCACACTCGGGCGTCGCTGGAGATCAAAGGCGTACGAATCGGCTTCCGCGGTACTGACGATCCTCACCTGAACCAAGATCATTACGTTGAGGTGGCGGGGCTCATCGACCACGAGGAGATCGATGTCGCCATCGGTGTCACCCATGCGCCCTACCGCCGGGTGATCGACGCGATGGCGTACGACGGGCACGATTTGATCATGACGGGCCACACCCACGGCGGCCAGGTGTGCGTTCCCTTCTATGGGGCGCTGGTCACCAATTGTGATCTCGACCCGCGGCGCGCCAAGGGCCTTTCCCAGCACAGTGCGGGCGGACGAACTGCGTGGCTGCATGTCTCGGCTGGCGTCGGAACCTCCCCCTATGCACCAATCCGTTTTGCCTGCCCCCCTGAGGCAACCCTGCTCACCTTGACGAGCATGCGCGATCAAGTGCACGCCAGGAATGACGCGAGCTAGCGACGAGACGATGGGCTAGACTCTCCGAGGCTTGGTGCAGCTACGGGGTGTGGCGCAGCTTGGTAGCGCGCTTCGTTCGGGACGAAGAGGTCGCAGGTTCAAATCCTGTCACCCCGACCAGTGGAACGCCTAGTCAGCCACTCATTCGGATTCTGGATCGGAGCCGTTGAGTTGCGAGTACAGCAGTAAAGTACAGCAGCACGTCAGGGCAAAATGTCTCCGAGTCGCCGCAGCGCCTCACGTGTGGCCGCCGAGCTGGCATTGGCGTAGATCTCCATCGTGACCGCCTGGTCAGCATGCCGAAGGATTCGCATGATCACGCGCGGATGTACATCGAGGTCGACGAGCAGCGTGGCGCATGTATGCCGGGCGTCATGAACAGTGATCGGACGCACTCCCGCGGCCTCGCAACGTGCTGAGAACTTCCTGTTGAGAGTGCGGGGATCAATTGGGGTGCCGTAACGACCGGTGAAGATCAGCGACGGCATGCTCTCTGTCTGCTGCCAGATCTCGGCAGCAGCGTCCCGTTCGCCATCCTGCTGTGCGCGCCTTATGGTCAGCGCCGCGAGGACGATGTTGGGCATGGGAAGCGACGCGTCGGATGCCTCGGTTTTCGTTTCACGGTAAAGCAGCGATCGACGGACTCGCTGGAGCTGATGGTCGGGCACCAGCGTGCCCTGCCCGAAGTTCACGGCCTCCCAGGAGAGGCCGAGAACCTCGCCCTTACGAAGACCCAGAACCAGAACAAGGACATATGCGGCGTAGAGCGGATCGGAGTCGGAGCGTGCGGATTCGAGAAAGCGCCTAGCCTCCAAGCTCGTCCACGGCACGAGCTTGCGCTTGCGTTGCTTAGGAATCTGTACGAGCTGAGCGACATTGCGGTCGATCAATTCTTGACGGACTGCCGAGTGCAGCGCTGAACGCAAGACGGTCCTGACGTCCTTGATTGTGCGCGGGGACGCGACCCGGTGACAGCACTTCCCGATCGCGCAGCACTGGGCCGTCCCGTGGATCGCCCGACGGGCGTCCTTTCCCTGCGCACAGCATTGGCTTGCGCGGCGAGCCGATTGATCCACCCCTGGACATCGGCGACCCGAAGTCGATCAAGCCGCAACGCACCGAGGCAAGGCTCGATGTAGTTCTTCACGTGACTCTCGTACGTCGCGTACGTCAGCGGGGCAAGATTCGGAGCAACCGTGTCTTCGAGCCATCGATGGAGGAACTGCCCAACTGTCGGCACCTTGGTGACGACCGGCCCGCGCGCGGCTTTGCGCGTGAGCTCCACCCATCGGCCGTGGACGACCTCACGGGTGCGACCGTAGACGTATTGCGCTGACGCTTGCCTGACGGAGTGGTGATCCAAACGTAAGCTGCGAACCCATTGCGGTACGGGAAGATCGAACCTTCCCCGTTGGCTCTTCGACTCGTCACCAGATGTCCTCGGCAGCCTGGGCGCGATCTTGAACATAGGCCTCGACCCACTCTGGAAGAATCCTGCGAGATCGCCCGTCCTTGATCGACCGCAGCTGGCCAGTGATGATCAGCATTCGAACTTTGCTTTCCCCGTAGTTGAGCAACTGTGCCACCTGGGCAACTGTGTACCAGTGGGGCGTCAAGATCATTTCTGTGACCGAGTTCGCCATAATGATCAACACCCTCTTTCTTTGCCTATGCAGAGATACCGCGTGGATTCTCTCGACACCATCCAAAGCAAAGCAAAGGTGATCAAGACGACGCCCGCAGACCGCGTTTCTCCTGATCAGCCCGGACCGAGACCAGCGTCGTGGCTCGTCGCAGCAGCTGCGCAACACCAGCAACCGACTCCGCCGTTTCCCGATCCACTCCACGTGCCTCCATCCGACACTTCAGTTAGTTGGCGGGTCAGCACATCCAGCCGCAAATTCCCCACCAAGTCGAGTCGAAACCAAAGCTGTGGATAACTTGCCTCTCAAATGCAGAAGGTGACGCGACGCCCGCTGGCGGTCGTCAAAAAGGCAGCAATCGGATACTGTCCGCTGCGTTTGCAGAGCTCCGCAGAGTCTGAGGCGCTGCCGCCGGCCCTGGATAGCGGGCGCCGGTGATCGAGGAATTGACTTCTGGCCGCTGCGATGTCTCTGCGGCGCAGTGTCACGGGCCATGAGGTTCTGCCGACCGGCGGTCAGCGCTCGACGGCAGCGATCATGAATCGGGCGGCTCTCGTGGCTAGACGGACTGGGAGTACCGTGAGGCGAGGGATGATCTCAACGATCCGGGGGGTCGGCGGGGTTGCTGCCGAATTTCCCTGTGTTCGAGTACGAGAGGCCGTGTGAGATGGCTTCAACCTCGGCTGTGGCTGTTTGGCGGCTGGTGCTGCTGATCGGCGCGCCACTTGCGTTCGCGGTAACGGGCACTCTGCACCTTGTCCCGGCCTCCGAACCCATCGCGGGTAGCGATTTTGACCATGTGGTGCCGCATTCGAGCCTCTGGACAGGCATTCATGTCGTGCAGCTGGTGATTATCAGCCTGCTGGCGCTGGCCGTCGCGGCGCTGACCGAGGGGCTTTCAGGTCCCGCGGCGACTGTGTCTCGGGTCGCGTTGCTGCCGTTCGTCGCGTTCTATAGCGCTTTCGATGCAAGTGTCGGCCTGTCCGGTGGCCTGCTGGGCCGCTATGTAACCGGGCACCCGGCCACGCGGGAGGAGGTCAGCCAGGCAGCGAACACGGTGACCGATCCGCTGTCCGCCCCCGTGCTGGCAGTCGTCTACATCGTCGGCGTGCTGTGTTGGCTGGTCGCCGTGGTCGGGGCGGCGGTCGCGGCACGCCGGGCCGGGGCCGCGCTGGCGGGCCCAATCGTCTTGGTTATCGGTGCTGCGATCTTCGCCCTCGACCATGCCGCCCCGTCCGGCCCGACCGGCATGGTGCTGTGGGCCGTGGGGGCAGTGATGATCGACCGGCGCCGCGCGCCCCGACCAGCAGCAACTTCCTTGGCGGTTCGAGGCGACCGCGAGACGTAGCGTCCGCGGCGCGGGCGTCATACCGGAACATGCCGTACCTCCATCCCAGGCATGCTGCAGGGGCAACAAATCGCCTAGTCCAACGAAGGTTCGGTGAACAGCGTGCTTGAACGCGTCCGTCACCCACCGGAGCCGGCGCTGGGTCAGCTGACGCGAGTGACCGCGTGCGGGTGAGGCGGGTCCCCCTCCGAGCCGGCGATGATCCAGGCGAGCAGCTCGAGACCGTCGACGAGGCGGGGTCCGGGGCGCACGACATAGGCGTCCGAGGCTTCCGCTGAGGATCACTGCCAGCTGGGCGGCGAGTATCTGGTCGGCGCTCCTCGCTACCGCCCGTACTGCAACACGCCTCACAAGTGGAGCATCCCGCGCTCCAGCCAGCCGAACCTTCGCCCGTCTAACCGACCCGCACGCCGCCATCGTCTGAGCGACGCCGATCCGCGATCCGCCCGAAGCCCAAGCTCCTCTTGCCACAGCCACCGGCTCCAACGGAGACCAGCTGCGCGTACCCCTAACGAAATTCAAAGTTCGATCTCCGACACAGG
>JAICEV010000267.1 GCA_025923975.1 Propionibacteriaceae bacterium | reverse complement strand
GGACAAGATCGAATGCCGCATCGGAGACTGGCAACTCTGAGGTCATTTGGGCTCGCACCTGTACACCCAGCGGCGCAAGCGCAGCGGTCGCGACCGCGACGTTGGGCGGATGCGGCTCGACCGCCACGCTGCCGGGAGGCGGGTTGATAAGGGCAAGCACTTCACCGCCGCCGGTGTCGATGTCGAGCACGCGGGTCGCCGTGCGGCTCGCCGTGACCGCGAGGTCGAGATAGCTCCAGGGGAGAGTTTCTGAGGTCGTACGGCCGGCTAGAAATGAGAAGTCCCAGCCGGACAGGGCAGCCGTTCGCGCCTCGTCGATGAGCGAATCGAATCCAGCGGCAGCCGGTTCGGTAGGCATGCTGGTGGTCATCTACCTCAGTTACTCGGGCTTCCTGCAAGCGGTGAACAGCAGGTACTCCTAATCCAGCACTGCCTCACCAAGATCAGCTGGTGAAATGTGTGTTAGCTGCGTCATTGCAGGTTCCCTCCGCGAAAGAGATGAATTCTCTCGACGAGGGTAGGTCCCGCAGCTCTGGCTAGCTATGTCCTCACCTCGGCGACCGTGATCAGATTTCCCTCGGTATCGGCAAGCTCGGCGACGCGGATCTGCTCCCCTGGTCTCTCGCGCGGCGAGCTCTTGATCCGCCCGCCTACCTCGGTTGCTCGCTGCAGGACCGCGTCAAGATCATTTACTTCGAAGCCAAGTCCAGTGCGGGTGTCGTTGCCACCGCCTCCTGGATGCAGCGCAATGTTGGTACCAGCGAGGATGAACTCACTCCAGTGCGGTGAGCTGATCACGACAGTGACGGCGAAGGCCTCGGTGTAGAACCGCAGGGCGCGAGTCATGTCGGCGACCATGAGCATGACGTAGGCCTTCTCAACCGGAGTGGCTGTCATGTGTCTGGACCCTACCTAAGAACAAGGGCAGCACCGTCTCGTCCACGATCTCGACGATCACCGCATCCGGGATGGGTGGCCCATGAAACAGGAACTGCTCGCGCAGCATGGCCTGGGCGACATCCAGGCGCCGCGGAGTGATCGCGGCGGGATTGATCTCGCCGCGCGCGGCTGCCCGCTGGACGATCTCCTGCATGATTCGATGGCCCGTACCCCGGGAGTGCCTGCGTAGCTCCAGCGTGCGCGATGGGTCAGCAAGGGCATCGCCGAGCAGGCCGCGCAGCGCCTCCCCGCCCGGTCCGGACAGGAGCTTGGCGGCGGCTCGCATAAAGGCGAGGGCATCGCCGCGCAAGCTGCCGGTATCGGGCGTTTCGGTGGGATCAGGCGCAAGATGATGGACGGCGTCGAGGACCAACTCCATGCGGCTCGGCCAGCGCCGATACACCGACGCCTTGCTGGCGCCGGCCCGCGCCGCGACCTTCTCCATTGTCAGCTTTGCGTACCCGACCTCGGCGAGTTCATCGAGCGTCGCCTCGAAGATCGCGCTGTTGAGTACATCGCCGCGGCGCCGGGGCAGCGTACGGTGGTCGGTCATCGGTGTTGCCCGTCGGCGTCAGCGGCGGTGACTCGGCCTGTACTGCCGTTCACCGTGACGAGCTCACCGTCGGTGAGCGTAGTCGTGCCAACACCAGTACCCATGACCGCAGGTATGCCGTACTCGCGAGCCACGATCGCGGCGTGCGACCCCTGCCCTCCAGAGTCGACGACCACGGCGGCGGCGCGCTGGAACAGCGTTGTCCAGGTGGGATTGGTGTACGGGCAGACGAGAACGTCGCCCGGAGCTAGTCGGCTGAACTCCTCGGGTCCGCGGATCACAATGACGGGCCCGGTCGCGAGACCGCTGCTGGCGGGTGTACCTGAAATGAGTGCGTCGCCGCAGTCGCGCCGCGGGAAGACCGCGGTGGGGTCGATAAGCCGAACGCCGCTCAGCTCCTCGCGGCGGGCCGATCGGGTGCGTACGGCGGCTCGCAATCTTTCGGCTTCATTGCGTCCCGCACCTGTCTCTATGCGCCCTAAGCCTGTCGAAGGGAGTTTTGCGGGATCTTGGATTGATTCGAGCTCGTCCAGCCGCAGATGGAAGACCTCCTCGGGCTTCTCGAGGACACCGACATCGCACAGCCGGCGGCCCATCTCCAGCAGCGACCTGCGCAAGATCGGCAGCGGCATGAGGAAGTAGAAGTGACTGTCCTCCCGGAACGCCATGCCGGTGCGCGCCGCCTCAACCCATCGCTCGATGCGGGCCTGTCGTCGGCGGCTCCCTCGCAGCAGTGGATGTTTCAGCAGTTCGGGCATGGCGCCGTCAGTGTTATCAGCTGGGCGTGGTGATTCCGTCGCCAGCACATTGATCAAGCCAAGTACGGTCTCTGGCGCATCGCCCTGCGTGGGCGGTGTGACCAGCACCGGGGTGACGGTCTCGCGGTGGCCGTACTCGGCGAGATATGCGTCGAACTCCGCCTGGAATTCAGGGAAGGCGGTCAAGGCTTCCGGGTCGAGTTTCGTGATCGCCCCGCGCAGAGACGAGTCTTCGCGGGCGCGAGCGGCGAGCGCCTCCAGAGCCCGGTTGGCGTCGGTGATCCGGGTGCGGGATCCGACGATCAGGTCGCCCAGCAGCGCAGATCGGCGCAGCAAGCGCAGCACGATATACAGCCGGAGCAACGCGAGTCCGGTACGGGGCAGATAGTCGGTCCGCAGCTCACCGATTGGCTTGATGAGGGAGAGCGCCTCCCGAGGCATCGCCTTGAGCTGTGGCCAGGGCATCGTGATCAGATCTCGGGCTGCGAGATCGCGAACTTTGCCGAGGAATTCGGCGAAGCGAGGGTCCTCGGTCCAACGGCCGGGGTCGTACCAGTGCGCCAAGGTTGCGATACGCCACGGCGCTCGCAGTACGCCGAACGTCGGCCTCGGCGCGACCGGAACGAGCCGGTCGACCACCCCGTAGTCATCCTCCGGGAGGAACCCCTCGAACGCGTCTCGGATCCCAAATCTCCCGATGACCTTCGCCATCATGCCTGCCGGCCCGTACGGCACCCAGGTGGTCATGTCGATGGGGTAGGGACGCACCGGAAGGTAGTCGAGCAGTACCGAACCAAGCCTCCGTTGTGCAGCGTTCAGTTCGATCGGTGGCGGCGGGAGCGCGGTCATGGGACGCGCCTGCAGCAGCCACACCCGGTCTTCCGCGTACGCCCACTCAATGTCCTGCGGTCGCCCGAAGTGCTTGGCGACGGTGCGGCCGAGGCGGGCCAATTCCGCAAGCACCCGGTCAGGCAGTCGCTGGGTACGGCCCGGGTCGCCCGGGTGGAATTCGCTGATCCGACCTTGATCATCGAGAACGTAGTGATCCGGCGTCACGAGGCCTGAGACGACCGCCTCACCAAGCCCGATTGATGCGTCAAGCATGATCGTGTCTCGGTCGCCGCTGATGGGATCAGCGGTGAACATCACACCAGCGACCTCGGCGTTGATCATGCGTTGCACGACGACCGCAATTCGGATCTCGGCGGATTCGATGCCTAGCCGGGCGCGGTAGGAGATAGCACGTTCCGTCCACAACGATGCCCAGCATCGCCGCACCGCGTCGCTCAGCTCCATCTCGCCGATGACGTTGAGGTAGGTGTCCTGCTGACCGGCAAAGGCGGCTGTTGGCAAGTCCTCAGCAGTGGCGCTCGAGCGCACCGCCACTGGACCGGCTCCCAGGTTGGCGCAGGCTTCGGCGATCTCGGTGCGCAGGTCGAAGGGCATCGAGATGCCCTCGATGTCGGCGCGGATCGATGCACTGTCGTCGGCGGCGAGCCGATCGGCAATCCGCAAGTCGAGCGGCTGCACTGCGGCGCCGTACGCGGCGGTGCTGATGACGAATCCATCAGGCACCGGCAGCCCGGCTCGTACCAGTTCGCCTAAGTTGGCGCCTTTCCCTCCGGCCGCGGACAGGTCATCGCGGCCGAAGTCTCGTAACGATGCGACGAGTTTCATACCGTCTCCTTGATATAGGCGGTGGTGCGCAGCGGACGCGCCGGCAGCAAGACGGCGAGCACGAATGCCAACGCGAGCAGTGGTGACATAACGCCAAAGACGATCGGCATCGCCTGGCTGAATGCGACGGCGGCAGGGACCTGGTCGGTGAGCATCGTCGTGATCAGCGCTCCAGCCACAGCGACTCCAGCCGACGCGCCGATCTGGCGGAGGAAAGCAACCGAGGACGTCGCGGTGCCCAGATCGCCATAGGTGACGGAGTTTTGTGCTACCAGCACCATCACCTGCATGATCAATCCGACGCCCAGCCCGATCAGTGCCATGATCGCCGCGATCATAACCGGGCCGGTACCCACACCCCAGGTCGCCAGCAGCGCCAAGCCTGCGGTGGCAACCCCGGCGCCCACGATCGGATAGGCCTTGTAGCGTCCGGTGCGCGTAATGAGCCGGCCGGACAGCACCGTGGTGATCAAGACCCCGGCCATCAACGCGGTCACCACCAGACCCGCCCAACTTGCAGAAAGCCCTAGGGCAACCTGCAAGTAGGCAGGCAGATAGGTCAGGGTGCCGAACAGCGCGAAACCAACCAGGAAGCTGATCGCCACCGGAATCGCGAAACCGCGATCACGGAACAACCGCAAGGGCAGGATCGGGTCAGCGGCGAATCGGGTGCTGATCAGCCAGGCGGTGGCTCCGGCGACAGTCAGGATGAGCCACGTGGCATGCCGCGTCTGGCCAAAGAGCACGACCCCAACGACTGCTGCGGCCAATGTGAGTGCCCCGGCATAGTCGATCGGTAGCCGCTCGGTCGGTCGCGGGAGTCGTAGCGTGACGGCGAGGACGGCAAAAGCCGCAGCCGCGAGCGGCAGATAGAGCGCGAAGATCCATCTCCAGCCAAGCCCCTCAACGATCAACCCGCCGAGTACTGGGCCGCCGACCGCGGCGACGACAAATGCCGCGCCGATGTAGCCCAGGTAGCGACCGCGTTCCCGCGGGCTGACGATTTCCCCGATGACCGCCTGCGGGCCGACCATGAGCCCGCCACCACCCAGCCCCTGCACCGCCCGGAACACGGTCAGCAACGCCATCGAGGTCGCCATCGCGCACAGCACCGCACCGACAACGAAGACCGCGACCGCAACAAGCAGGGTCCGTTTTCGGCCGAAGCGGTCGCCCAACTTGCCGTACAACGGCATCACCGCTGTTGCCGCAGCAAGATACGAGATCACAACCGCGGGCATCTGATCAAGGCGGCCAAGATCTTCCGCCACGGCTGGCAAGGCCGGTGCCATGATCGTCTGATCCAGTGCGCCGAGCAGCATCGCCAACAGCAGTCCTGGCAAGACCCGCCCGACCGACGATGGT
>JAICEV010000266.1 GCA_025923975.1 Propionibacteriaceae bacterium | reverse complement strand
GAGAGGGCGCCGCAATGCGAGCACAAGACCCTGGCCGACGCCTCCCATGTCACGATGCCAATGGCCCGCCCCGATGCCGTGGCCGAGGCCGTCGCTGACCTGCTTGGCCGCATTGATTGCTTCGCTCGCTACGCTCGCTCCGCGCGGATCGCGCGATGAGACCCGCCTACTTCGTCGTCAGTCGGGGACGAAAGCGTGTCCCCTCGCTTCCCCTCAGCACAGCGGCGCGCGATCCGTGTCTTCGCCGCTGTGATCGGAGACGTACCCCTCACGGGCTCCTGGAGCGGTCGTTTGCAACCTTGTGATCGGAAAAGAGCGTCAAGAGCCTTGCCCATCCGAGGTCCTCACGGAGACCATCCACAAGCCATGAGAAGGTGTGCTGAGGTGCAGGTGCTGGGGGTGAGATGACACAGCGTGAGGAAGGGGGCGCGGGGGAGCACGCTGCTCCCGGAACGCCTGCTTCGGTAACGACAACCGCTGACTCAGCCGCCTTGGCGCCGCTACGCCAGCGCGCCTTCCGATGGCTCTGGCTCGGCGTTTTCATCGGCTACGTCGGTGTCTGGGGGCAGACCGTCGGCGCTCAGTGGTTGGTAGTGGACGCTCCCAACGCGGCGACCCTGGTCTCCCTGGTGCAGGCGGCCATGACCCTGCCCGTCATGATGTTGGCGCTGCCCGGTGGAGTCCTGGCGGACTCCTTCGATCGCCGCTGGCTGCTCTTCTCGGTTCAGGTCTACGTCTTCATCATCGGGATCCTGCTGACGGCGCTTACCGCCGCCGGACTGATGCCACCGGCTCTGCTGCTTGCCTTGACGTTCGCCCTGGCGATAGGTGCGGCTGTGCAGCTCCCCACATGGCAGGCCATGATCCCTGAGCTGGTGCCCAGGACGCAGCTGCGAGCCGCGACCAGGCTGGACATGGTCGGCGTCAATGTGGCACGTTCCATCGGTCCAGCGCTAGCCGGGTTGATCATCGCAGCCTTTGGCGTACCGGTGGTCTTCGGTTTGTACGCAGTCTCGGTGGTATTCCTGGCACTCGCGCTGCTCTTCTGGCGCCGGCCCGCGGCCGGATCGGAAGCTCGGCGAGAACGCTTCGTGCCAGCGCTCCGCGCCGGCGGCCGTTACGTCTGGCACGAACCCATCGTGCGCCGCATATTGCTCAGGGTGATCCTGTTCATCACGCCTGGGATGACGCTGTGGGCGCTGCTGCCCCTGGTTGCCACTCAACGCTTGGGCCTAGGCTCCGCCGGTTACGGCGCCCTGTTTGGCGCGTTGGGGGCCGGCGCCATCCTCGCTGCTTTCGCGCTCGGTCCGGTGCGAGAACGGCTGTCTACCAACGGCCTGCTGACCGTGGCCGGTATTGTTTTCGCTGCGGTTTTGACCGTGATCGTACTGATCTCAAACTTCTTTGCAGCACTCGCGACGCTGGTCTTCGCCGGATTGGCCTGGACGGCAGTGATCTCTACCTTGATCGCTGAGCTGCAGCTGTTCCTGCCAGTCTGGGTCCGCGCCCGGGGCATCGCCATCTACCTGGTCACCTTCACTGGTTCGATGACGGTCGGAGCACTGATCTGGGGCCTGGTCGCCGAAGGCGTCGGGCTACAGCCGACCTTCTTCGCAGCGGCCGTCGTGATGCTTGGCGGAGCTCTCGCTGGACTCTTCTGGCGCGTGCCGGAGACCGGCCACCTCGACCGCGAGGCAGCGATCTACTGGCCGGAGCCGCGACTGGCCATCGACCCCGAGCTGGACACCGGACCGGTCATGGTGACGGTTGAGTACACCGTCGCGCCCGAGCGGGAAGCGGCCTTTTTGGAGGCGATGGACCGCCTTCGCGTGTCTCGACGCCGAAGCGGGGCGACCCGCTGGGAGCTCTATAGGGACGGAGACCGACCGGACCGCTTTGTCGAACTCTTCAGCGTGCCGTCCTGGGAAGAGCACATGCGTCAGCATGAAGGTCGTCTGACCGCGATGGACCAAGAGGTCGAAGAGGCAGCGTTGGCATTCTCGGATCCACCGCCTCGGGCGGAGCATCTGCTTCCTCCCTGATCGCCAGCCAGTCAGGCGGCGGCGGGATCGGCGGGGTAGACACGCGCCGGACCACGCTCAGCGCTGGTAGACGACGAACGACGTGCGGTGGGCGAGCGTGTCGTAAAGGGAGCGTGCCGGTGCGTTGTACTCCTGGGTGAGCCAGTAGACGCTGCCGGCCCCGGATTCGTCGGCGAACGCGTAGACGGCCTCGATAAGCCGGCGGGCGATATCTTGGCCGCGCCATTGCTTGGCGACGTAAAGGTCCTCGAGGTAGCAGGTCGGGCGCACCGCCCATGTCGTGGGATGCAGGATCAGGTGTGCTAGCCCGGCCAATTGATCGTCCTGTTCGGCGACGAGTCCGTGCACCGCGGATGTCGGGTCGCATAGCGCCGCCCAAGTCTGCTCGGTGATCTCTGGCGTGAGTGCGGCACGATAAAACTCCAAGTAACCATGCCATAGCGGTTGCCAGGCTCCGCGGTCGTCTGTCTGTATCGGTCTGATAATCATTTCGGGGTAGCACCTGCCTTCATGCTTGTTGGACGTGGGACGGTTATCGGACCGCAACCGAGGCGGGACCTAGTCGATGTTTACGCCTCCAGCGCCAGAAGTAGGCTGAAACAGACACGTAAGCGATGATCTGCCTTGACAAGGGAGTCATGCGGTTATGAACATGTACGGCCTATCACGCCGCCGTTTCCTGCAAGTTGCCGGTGGAGCTATGGCGGGTGCAGCGCTCGCGGGATGCACGTCTGGGGAAGAGGCAGCGCAACCGACGCCGGCGGCGAATGTGCCAACGCCGTCAGCGACCTTCACTGAGCCGACGCGCAAACTCTCCGGCGACCTCAAGATCTTGCTGTGGAGCCACTTCGTTCCCGCGGCTGATCAGTGGTTTGACCCGTTCGTGCAAGAGTGGGGCAAGCGAGTCGGCGTCAATGTCACAGTCGACCACATCAACCAGGCCGAGATCCCGGCCCGGACAGCCGCTGAGATCCAAGCTCGGCAGGGCCACGACCTCATCCAATACATCGCTACCTTCTCGCAGTTCGAGCCGAGCGTCGTCGACTTGAAGGACGTTGTGCAGGAGGCCGAGAAGCGGCACGGCAAGATGCTCGAGGTGGTTCGGAAATCGAGCTTCAATCCGAACACCAACAAGTACTACGCGTACTCACCAGCCTGGGCTCCCGATCCCGGTGACTATCGAAAGAGCATGTGGGAGAAGGTCGGCCTGCCGCAGGGGCCGTCGACTTGGGACGACCTGCTCAGAGGTGGTGCCGAGATCAAGAAGTCCCAAGGCATTCAGATGGGTATCGGAATGTCTCAGGAGATCGACTCCAACATGGCCGGTCGGGCCCTGTTGTGGTCGTTCGGCGGCTCGATTCAGGATGAGAACGAGAAAGTCGTCATCAACTCACCAGAGACTGTCGCGGCCGTCGAGTTCATGACAAGGCTCTACAAGGAGACGATGACGCCTGAGGTGTTCTCATGGAACGCCGCCTCCAACAACCAGGGCCTCGTCGCCGGTCAGATGTCGTACATCCTGAACTCCATTTCAGCCTGGCGTACGGCACAAACTGAGAACCCAGCGGTGGCCGACGACATTTCCTTCGTCAAGGCGCTGAGGGGCCCGAAAGACGCACTCGTTGCACAACACGTCATGTACAACTGGATCGTCCCGTCGTTTTCTCCCAACGTTGATGCTGCAAAAGAATTCCTGCTGCACTACACAGCGAACCTGCCATCGGTGACCTACCACTCCAAGCTGTACGACTTCCCGGCGTTTCCGGATTCGGTACCCGAGCTCGACGGCTGGCTGGACAAGGATCCCTTCGGCGCCAACCCGCCAGACAAGCTGGCTGTCCTCAAGGACTCGACTGATTGGTGCACCAACATCGGCCATCCCGGTCCAGCGAGTCCCGCCATCGGTGAGGTGTTGTACACCTTCATCATTCCGAACATGTACGCCAAGGCAGCGCGCGGAGAACTCTCCCCGCAGCAATCCGTTGCGGAAGCCGAAAAACAAATTAACTCCATCTTCCGGAACTGGCGTTCCCGCGGGCTCGTAGCGGGCTAACGCGTACGAGGAGGCACCAACGTGGCTGTCGTCGAGGTACGCAATCTCACGAAAAACTTCGACGGCGGACGCGGACATGGACACGTCCGCGCGATCGATGGCATCAACCTGGCAACGGATGAGGGTGAATACCTCGTCCTGCTAGGCCCATCCGGCTGTGGCAAGACCACACTCTTGCGTACCATCGCCGGCCTCGAAGAGCCGACCGAGGGCGAGGTGCTTATCGGCGGCAATGTCGTCAACGGCCTGCCGCCGCGGCTGCGGCGCATCGCCATGGTGTTCCAGAGTTATGCGCTGTATCCGCACAAGACAGTCCTCGACAACATCGTCTTTCCCCTCAAAGCCGCCCAGCTCGATAAAGCAGAACGCGAACGCAAGGCCCGCTGGGCCGCCGAGCTACTGGGCATCGAGGAGTTGCTGAACCGCCGACCGCGCCAGCTCTCCGGCGGGGAACGGCAACGCGTCGCACTTGCCCGAGCAATGGTGCGCGAACCACAGGTCTTCCTGCTCGACGAGCCGCTGTCCAATCTCGACGCCAAACTGCGCGCCAGCGCTCGTGATGAGCTCAGACGGTTTCAGCAGCGCGTCGGCACTACGACGATCTATGTGACCCACGACCAGTCGGAGGCGATGGGTCTCGGCGACCGGATTGCCGTGATGGAGCGCGGCCGCGTGCGCCAGATGGCTCCCCCTGTGGAGGTCTATGACGATCCGGCGGACACATTTGTCGCGACGTTCCTTGGATCGCCACCGATGAATCTGGTGCCACGGGACGGCCACCTCGTCGGTTTCCGACCCGAGCACTTGCTGCCGGAGAATCTGGTTCCAGGAGAACAGAAGATCCGGGTGCCGTTCACCGTGGACCGGATCGAACATCTGTCAGGTGATCGACACCTGTACGGAACCGTGCACCGGCTTGGCGAGGAAACGCGCGTTATCACCCGACTGCCGGCTACCGTGACGCTTCCCGTAGAGGCCGGCGAAGAACACACGTTTGCCGTTGCCGCGGATCGACTGCGGTTCTTCGATGCGACAACCGGTGAACGGTCCGAGCCCATGCCGTTGCGCGAAGGCTAGTCATGGTTCAGACAACGACATCAAAGCTAGATACCGAGGTGGCAGCCGGGACCAAGGTCAGCCGCCGTGACCGCCGCCAGCTGGCCGACCGAGAAGGGTTTCTCGCGTGGGCGATGTTGCTGCCCT
>JAICEV010000265.1 GCA_025923975.1 Propionibacteriaceae bacterium | reverse complement strand
CGCCATCCGCACCGTCCGTGACGACCACGGTGGCTCGGCGGTCATTCCAGAGCGCGCTCAGAATCGCTACAGGGTCTGTCTCACCTGTCAAGCGACGCGCAAAAGCCATCGGCACCACCAGGTGTTGTACCTGACTCAGCGAGGCAGACTCAACCTCCGCCTCGACATCGGCAACGATGAGCACCCGGTTCGCATCGCTGCCGAGCGCGGCGATAGTCGGAGCTAGAGCGTAGGTGTCCAGCAGCACAGTTCGGGCCTGGAATAACGGTGTCACATCGTCGCCGGGGAGCAGACCGATCGTCGTCGCGTCGTCGAAGGCGATGAAACGATCACCACGCCTGAAGACAACGACGGTGGCGCGAATCGGGCGTGCTTCTGGGTCCGGCAAAGCGAACTGCACATCCACCCCATGCGCCGCGAAGTCCGCACGGACAATCGCACCATCCTCCTGATCACTGAGTCGGCCAACGAACGCGACACTTGCACCAAGTCCAGCGGCAGCTACCAGTGCCGTTGCGATGTTTCCTCCAGGTTGCTGTTCGTACGCTCGGATGCGGCCCTTCTCCTCCATCGGGACGGCATCCACGTAGAGCAAGTCATCGATCGAAACGCAGCCGACCCCAACCACATCGAGGCGTTTCACGTCAGGTGCCGCCGCCGCCCTGGACTGATGACAGAGCCTGTTCTGCGGTTGCGCTGTCGTGAATGACTGCTCTATAGGCAGTGGCTACGCCTTCGATGTCGTCGACCCCCCAGATATTGCGGCAACTACCGCACCAACTGCTCCTGCCCTCATGGCTTCCACCGTGAATGTCAAACCCTCTCGGATCGTCTCGGTTCGAGGACCACCGGCTACCACGACCGGTACCGGTGCTGAAGCCACAATTTCGGCAAACGCAGCCTGGTCACCCGGATAGCCGACCTTGATCACATCCACACCAGTCTCTACCCCGCAGCGAACTGCCCAGGCGATCTCGTCGGGCACGAATCGGATGACGGGCACGTCGCCGGAGTAATCCCGAGGATAGATATGCGCAATCACTGGCATCTCGATCTTCGCCGCCGCGGCCACGCTATCGGTTAGCCAGCGAAGATAACTGCCCTCAAATGGTCCCCTCACCCCGATGGCCACAGCAAGCGCGTCGGCGCCCAGACGGGCGGCGTCCTCCGGCGTGGCGATCAACTCTCGAACGCGATCATCTGCGGTGAACATGCCAGCCTGGATGATCAAGCTCGCCTGACCGGCAAATTCGCCCCATAGCTGCTTGGCTGCGCCGGGCAGCATCGTTACAGAATCCGGTCGAGCGGTCATAACGCGGTCAAGTGCCTGCGGAAGGCTGCGCAGCCCTCCGGAACGAACGTCGCCGTATCCGATGAAGTGGTCAACAGCGATCCCGAACAGGCATCCAGAGGGGTGAGAGAACAACCGGCGAAGCCGGACCTGAGTGCCGAGTCCCATATCGAGTGTGTCCTGTCTGTCAGAGTTATCAGCAGCTACCTGACGCCTGACTATCACGTCGCGACCAACTGTGGGGTAGGACCGCCCCAAGGCTAAGGTCACAGAGTGAGCAGATGCGCCATGCGGCTTAGACAGCGAAAAGGACCTCAATCAAAGCCGCACTGATCACATCAAACTGAATCACGCGGTCGGTCCAGAGGCCGCCTGACCAAGCTCGCCGACTCAGCGGGTGATCTCAACCTCACTCAGGTGAATGCTCACCCGTCATGAGACGAAGAACTGAAGGAGACATGGATCTACTACTCGGAGTCGATCTTGGAACGACTGCCTGCAAGGTGACGGTCGTTGCAAGCGATCTGACGGCCAGCACGGTCACATCACCGCCTTATCCGATATCTGCTCCCTATCGAGGATGGGCTGAACAAGATCCTCTCGCCTGGGGCGAGGCCGTGGATGCGACCGTGGAGCGTGCGCTTGACATCGTGGGTGCCGGTCCAGGCGACAAACTTTCGTTGTCGATCACTGGACAGATGCACAGCCTCGTGCTGCTGGACGCCGAAGGCAATCCGGCACGCCCCGCCATTCTCTGGGCCGATCGCCGGGCCACGGCCGAGTGCACCATGATCGAGAACCAGGTACCCGATGTCGCGGCCATTACAGGTAATCCGCCCCTCCCAGCGTTTACCCTGCCACAGCTGTTGTGGGTTCGACGCCACGAGCCTGGTGTGCTGAGCCGCACGTCAAACGTGTTGCTGCCAAAGGATTACCTTCGATGGCGGTACACCGGACGCGTCGTAACCGATTGGACCGACGCTTCCGGAACCGGGATGTTGGACTCGGCGACACGGGAATGGTCCAACACGATATTGTCCGCGCTGGAACTCGATCTTGGGCTTTTGCCGCCGGTGGTGGATCCAATTGCCGACGGCGGTGCTGTCGAACGAAATGCCAGCCCAACGCTGCAATCAGCTGGAACGGCTGTCGGTGTGGGCGATCAGTTCGCCGAAGCCTTGGCTGCAGGCCTCACCCATGCCGGTGATATGGCGATCATCCTGGGCACGTCGGCGGTCGTCCTAGGGGTATCTGACCGTCCTGTTCCTGGCTCTTTCTGCCACGCTCAGTCCAATCTGTGGCTGCGGCTGGACTCACTCCACGCTGGTGGCAAGAGCCTGCAATGGCTGCGCGACCTGTTGGCGCCAGGAGAGAGTCTGGCTGCGTTTACTTCAGCAGCCATGTCGTCTCCGCCGGGCGCCCACGATCTTCTCTTTCTTCCTTTCCTGATGGGAGAGCGCGGCGCCCGGGGCGGCGGCGCGCCGGGCGCCTTCGTAGGACTCTCAACCGAGCACGGACGCGACGATCTCGTTCGTTCAGTTCTTGAGGGAGTCGCTTTCGAACTTCGCCGCCTGCAACAGAAAAGGGGGACTCCGCTGCCGACCGATGTGCTCACGCTGAAAGGGGGCGGCGCGCAGAGCGAGCTGTGGTGTCAAATCGTCAGCGGCGTATTCGGAGTTCCGTACCGAACTACTGATCGCGATGCAGCCTACGGCGCAGCAATGACCGCTGGAGTCTCGCAGGGATGGTGGCAGAACTGGCAGTCCGTGCCTGCTCTGAGCGATCCGATCAACGAATCTGGCCTCGCCGACGTCGACATTCTGAATGATCGCTACACGCGGTACCGCACGGTCGTTGATGCTCTGACGCCAGATTCATAGGTTGACATGGTCATCGAGCGCGACCCGGCCATCGGACGCCCCCGGACCACATCGTGAGTACGGTTGGTGTCGATCTTGGCACGAGCGGCGTCCGGGCCGCCGCATACGACGAGCAGGGACAGCAGATCGCCGTAGCAGTTGGGAAGACGAGTCTCCAGCGACCTAGAGAGGGCTGGATTGCCGTCGATGCTGAGGCAGTGCTGCAATCCGCAGAGTCACTACTGGCCGCTGTAGTCGCAGCGGCCGCCGACCTCGGCGATCCGGTACGAGCAATCGCCCTCAGCAGCCAAGGCGAAGCCGTCGTCCCGGTCGACCGGCGAGGCCGGGCGCTCAGCTTGGCACCGGTCAGCATGGACGCCCGTGGCGAGCCGGCCGCCCGGGCGATGAGCGAGCGATTCGGCGCCAGGCGGGTGCAGCAAATCACCGGCCAACCGCTCAACCGGATGTTCTCTGTCTACAAGATTGCGGCAGGGGACGCAGCCTGGCGTCCCCCTGCTGCCATTGCCTACCGTGCTCTGAGCGACTTCATTAGCATCCGTTGGGGCGCTGCTCCCGCGATCGACTGGACTTTGGCCGCGCGTACCGGCCTCTTCGACGTCGAGACCGCGGCCTGGTCAGCCGAGATGACGGCAGCAGCTGCCGTGGACGCACCCTGGCTGACCGAGGTCCCGTTTTCGGAATGTGTACCTTCGGGCACCCCAATAGGCACGGTCTCAGCTGAGACTGCCAAGCGACTTGGGCTTCCGGGCGGGACAGCGCTGGTGGCCGGCGCGCATGATCAGGCCGCCTCCTTCATCGGTGCAGGTGGCAGTGTGGGATCTGTTTCGACGTTCGCACTCGGCTCCAGCGACTGCCTCACCGTCGAGACAGCGCAGCGGCCAGCTGGGATCGCGGGAACTGGTTTCGCTACCTATCGGTGGCAGCCCGGGCGCTGGCTCACCCTCGCTGGTACCGCGGCTGGCGGCTGGACGCTCGACTGGTATGTCGACCTGATCGGTGCGGACGCCGATGCGTTGCTGTCTGAGTCGTCCACTGAGCCACCGCCGGTGATCGTGCTGCCCTACCTGGCAGGATCGGGGACCTTAGACAACGACCCGACTGGACGTGGCGCCGTTGTCGGACTCACCCTTGACCTCAGCAGAGCTCAGCTCACACGAGCGTTCCTGGAGGCCGCCGGCTACGAGCTCGGCAGTATCGTCAACGCGTTCACGGCAGCCGGTGTGCCGGTCGGCCAAGTCCGCGCCGTCGGCGCCGGTGCCACTAACCCGATCACCCTCGGCATCCGGGCCTCCGCCGCCGGCGTGCCCCTGACTCCCGCCCACGGCAACGCGTCTGCTCGCGGCGCGGCACTCCTGGCCGGCGCTGCCATTGGCCTCTTTGATATCGATGATCTACCGTCGATCACCCTCGGTGCCACCGCCCATCCCGATCCCGACACCGTTGACTGGTATGTGCAGCAACGGGAGGCTTATCGCGACCTCTACCGCGTCCTCAAACCGTTCAACCAGCGACTCGAAGTCCAGAAAGGACAGTCCACCCATGCCTCTCCAGACGCTCGCCACGACGCTCGCCGCCGCTGAGCGGGGCGGCTATGCCGTCGGCGCATTCAACGTATCCGACCTCAACCAGACAATTGCGGTGCTCGATGCAGCCCGTGCCGAGAGGTCGCCGGTGATCGTCCAGGCCATCGCTGGGACGAGCGCGTACGGCGACGAAAGCTGGTGGTGGCACATGCTGCGCACGGTTGTCGAGAGCTACACCGACGTACCCGCCACTCTGCACCTGGACCACGGTCGCACTCTGGAAGATTGCGTCCGTGCCATGGATCACGGGTTCACCAGCGTGATGATTGACGCGAGCCGCTCTACCGAGGACGACGAGCCTAACGACTTCGAGTCGAATGTGGCGATCACCAAATCGGTTGTCGACGTCGCTCACGCGCGTAATGTCAGTGTCGAGGGAGAGCTCGGAACGATTGGCGGTGCCGAGGCCGGCATCACTGGCGTCCTCGAAGAAATCGTCTACGCCGATCCCTCCCAAGCCGAGGAGTTCGTGGCGCGGACCGGAGTCGACGCCCTCGCGGTGGCGGTCGGCACCAGCCACGGCTCGGTCAAGTTCACCGACGAGTCCGGTGGTCAGCGCCTGCGAATCAACTT
>JAICEV010000264.1 GCA_025923975.1 Propionibacteriaceae bacterium | reverse complement strand
TGATCGGGGCGTGGACGGCTTCCGCATGGATGTGATCAATCTCATCTCCAAACATGAGCTCGGTGATGGTGTGCCAGCGCCGGGCCGGACCCGCGTATCAAGTTTCTTCTTCACTGCGAATGGTCAGCGACTTGACGAGTTCCTCGCCGAAATGAACGTTGAGGTGGGCTTGGATGCGCGGAACCTGCTCACTGTCGGCGAGATGCCGGGCTCAACGGTTGAGATGGCTCGGCGGGCAACTGATCCGGCAAATCACGAGCTGAACATGGTGTTCACATTCGAGCATGTGAGCCTCGACTCACTTCCGGATGGTGGCGGCAAGTTTGATCTGGCTCCGCTTTCGCTGCCGCGGCTGAAGAAGAATCTGAATGAGTGGCAGCTTGCTCTAGCCGATGTCGGGTGGAACTCTCTGTACTGGGATAACCATGATCAACCCCGAGCAGTGTCGCGGTTCGGTGACGACAGTCCCGAGCATCGAGAGAACTCGGCAAAGACGCTGGCCACAGTGCAGCACATGCATAAGGGCACGCCGTACATCTATCAGGGCGAAGAGCTCGGCATGACCAACACCTACTTCACCGCCATCGAGCAGTACCGCGACATCGAGTCGATCAACTTCCACGCCGACGCGCTGAGTCTCGGCATGGAGGTCGAGACTGTACTGCACGCGCTGTCGGTGAAGAGTCGAGACAATGCCCGTACGCCGATGCAGTGGGACGACAGCTCACAGGCTGGTTTCACCGAAGGAATCCCATGGCTCCCGGTGAATCCGAATTACCTCACGATCAATGCAGCGGCAGCGATTGAGAACCCGAGCTCGGTGTTCCACCACTTCCGCAAGCTGATCAAGCTGCGTCATGATCATCCCGTGATCGTGCACGGCCGGTTCGAACTGTTGCTACCTGATCATGAGCAGATCTGGGCAATTACCCGAACGTTGGATGATCAAGTGCTACTGACGATCGCCAACTGGTCGTCTGAGCCCGCGAGCGTGCCACCGGAAGCCATCCCTGATCTGACCGGCGCTCAAGTATTGCTTGCTACCCACGGAGACTCCACCTCGCTGGAGCTGGAGCCGTGGGAGTCACGTATCTATCTCCTCGACTGAGCCAGCCTGGGTTTGTACGGGCGGCGCAGTCTCATGGTCAGCTGGAGTGTTGAGCTGTCGTGCCCGCGCAATGAAAGGCAGGGCGAGCGCGGAGCCGGCAGCCGAAAGCAGATAAGACACCGGATACCCCCACACGTCGGCGCTCCTGCCCAACGCAGGTTGTGCCACGATCCCGCCCGCGTTATCCATTAGCGAGTCGAAGGAGAGGATGGTGGCACGCTGGCGGGATGGGATCATGCCGTTCAGGTAGGCCTGGCGGATGGGTATGCCAGCGTTGGTTACCAGCCCCCAGAGCAGGATCAGTACCACAACGATCCAGAAGTTCCCGGCGAGCCCGATAAGTACGAGCATTGCCACACCCAAGGCTTCCAGGACCAACAGTGCAGAGGTTCGCCGTTTGAAGGCTCTGCGGATCCATGGCGTGAGCAGCCCTCCAACAATCTGGGCTCCAGCAACGAGCGCCGCGACCAGGCCGGCGATTCCGTACGCCGTTTGATCACCCCACAGGTTCAGCAGATGAGGTTGCAGGGCGTAATAGACATAGATGCCAACACCACCGCTGAACATTCCAGCGATCATGATGGCGCGCACCGCCGGTACCTTCAGGCCGTAGTCGACTGAGCTGTTCAAGATCTTCTTGATCTCTGCCATCGGCCGATCGCCGCGCGCTGGAGTGAAACCGAGGTCGTGCATCATGATCAACGCGACGACGAACATTCCGACCAGGATGGCGGTCCGAGCCACGTAGGGCACACCGAGGTTAGTGAGCTGGGCCAGGTAGCCGCCGGCCACTGAGCCGCCAAGCGTCATCGCGCCGAAAACTACTTGGCCGTGCGCGAAGACGCCTTCCAGCTGGCCCTCGTAGCGAGTTACGGTCAACGCGTCCACCAGCCAGGCCTCGGTTGCACCAGAGAAGAAGGTGAATCCGAGGCCAAGGAGCGCGGAAACGATCGCCCACCAGATGAACGCGGCGTGCACCTGCCAGAGCCATACATACAGACCCGTCGTGGCAGCGAGAGTCAGCGTCCCGCAGAGGAATGAGGCGCGCCGCCCCCAGCGGTCCGCGACGACTCCCGTCGGGATCTCAAAGAGGACCATGCCGGCGGTGAAGCAGGCATTGGCGGCGAAAGCCTCGAAGTTACTGAGACCTGCATCGAGCAGAAAGATCGTGTTGATGCCCCAGATCAGCGAGGCTGCCAACGCGTTGCCTGCAGTCAGCACGTAGTAGGTGCGGCGGACCGTCCTGGAGGTCTGCTTCACTCACCAGACACTAACTTCCGGCGGTGACGGCAAATCACAACGCTTCGAGCCATTCGATGATGGCCGTCGTGACGGCAGCCGGATCCTCCTCGTGCGGGAGGTGGCCAACTCCGGGCAGGCTGATCACGTCATGTCGTGCGGCGACCCACTTTTCGGCCGCGGTCATCGCCGTGAGCGGGACCAGTTGATCCTCTTGACCGTGGATCGATAACAGCGGTACCGCTATGGGCCGCCGCAGAGCACGGCGAAAGTGACGGCCCATGCTCCGGGCCTGATTGCGAACAAACATCCGCTGGTACTCCAGGGCACAATGCGGGCTCGGCCACAACATCAAGGCATCCCGGTAATGCCGAGCCTCCGCGGAGGTGAGAAATCCAACACCATCGGCAGCCCAGCTGCGGAGCAGTTCCTCGATGTAGAGCCCGTCGTCAGCCATGATCCGGCGCTCCGGCAACAGCGGAAGTTGGAAGAACGCCAGCGCCGGAAGGTTCGAGCGCCAGGCGAAACCCAGCGGATGCGGAGCGGCGACGCTGACCAAGGCACGCACCGGCTCTGCCGCGTACGCCAGTGTGGTCCAGCCGGCAATGCCGCCCCAGTCGTGGCCGACGATCACGCCGCTGGAGAAGCCAAGGCTCTTGATCACGCCGCTGACGTCGAAGGCTGTGGTCTGGGGGTCGTACCCGCGCGGAGTCTTGTCACTTGCCCCATAGCCACGCAGATCCATGGCGGCCACGCTGAAGCCGGCTGTATCTAGTGCCGGTATTTGGTGCCGCCATGCCCACCAAAACTCACCGAATCCATGCAGTAGCAGCACGAGTGGTCGGTGGGGACCGAACTGCTCACCATGCGCAACGTGGAACCGAATACCGTTGGCGGCGATGTCGCGATGCCGCCACGGCCCGTCGAGCAGGATGTCGCGTACGCCAGCCCCAGCCACCTGAACGGCCTGCCGTACCAGCGCTGGCTTGTCTGCCGCGGGCGCTCAGGTGATGGCTTTGGTCTCGACGACCCTGCCCTCGATCTCCGGCGCGTTGGCTGCAGCGAGTGCGCGCTCCGTCGCATCCTTAAGCTCGGTCGACGCGAGATTGGCTTGAGCAATGGTCCGTTCCGGTGGCCTGACTCTCTTGATAAACACATAGCCGATCCCTGCCAAGATGCCGGCGATCAGCAGCAAGGCAGCGGCCACGATCAAGAACGCAAGCCACGCTGCCAGGCCCGCTGCAACCAAGCCAAAGGCGGCAGCGAAGTAGAGCAGAATCGACGCGCTGACCCCGAAGTATCCGGCGGCCCCAAACAGCCCGGCGCCGGTCCCACCGTTCTTGGCAGCAGGCACGAGTTCGGTCTTGGCCAGCTCGATCTGGTCCTGCACCAATAACTTCACATCATTGGTGATGTCCTTGATGATGTCTCCGACTGCAAGATCAGCCACATCCGCTCCTCTCGTCAATGGTGAGCCTACCGACCTTCGGCTGAACGTTTACCCGAAAATGGCAGCCTTGGGCAGGCTGGGGGCGCACCGACTGCCTCGAGGCGCGCGCTAGTCTGCGGTAGCCTTCGCCGTTGCCAGGTTCTCCTTGATCAAGTTCATGACCGAGGAGTCGGTCAGGGTTGTCACATCGCCCAGCTCGCGGTTCTCGGCGATGTCGCGGAGCAATCTGCGCATGATCTTTCCCGACCGCGTCTTGGGTAGCTCCTCGACCACCATGATCTGGCGCGGCTTGGCAATAGCGCCGATCTCTCGCGCGACATGGGCGCGTAGCTCATCGACAACTTCCGCACCACCCTCGCCGGCATCGGCTCGTAAGATCACAAAGGCCACGATCGCCTGCCCAGTCATCGGATCGCTCGCTCCCACTACGGCGGCCTCTGCGACTTTCGGGTGCGACACCAGCGCCGATTCGATCTCGGTGGTGGACATCCGGTGACCCGAAACGTTCATGACGTCGTCGACCCGACCAAGCAGCCAGATGTCGCCGTCCTCGTCCTTCTTCGCCCCGTCGCCGGCGAAGTACATCGCGGGAAAGCGTGACCAGTAGTTGTCGATGTAGCGCTGATCATCGCCCCAGATGGTGCGCAGCATGGCGGGCCAAGGTTTGGTGACCACCAGATAGCCGCCGTGCCCATTCGGCACAGCCTCTGCTTCGTCGTTGACAACCTCAACTTCCACGCCTGGAACGGCCCGCATTGCCGCGCCCGGTTTACCAGCGGTCACTCCCGGCATTGGTGAGATCATGTGCATGCCGGTCTCGGTCTGCCACCAGGTGTCCACCACCGGCGTACGATCGCCGCCGATGTAGTGCCGGTACCAGACGTAGGCCTCCGGGTTGATCGGCTCGCCCACTGTCCCCAAGATTCGCAGCGAGGACAGATCGAAGGCCTCCGGAATGTCGGCGCCCCACTTCATAAACGTGCGGATCGCCGTCGGTGCGCAGTACAAGATCGACACTCGGTACTTCTCGATGATCTCCCACCAGCGTCCCTTGTGCGGGGTGTCGGGGGTGCCTTCATACATGACCGAGGTGGTCCCGTTCGCCAGCGGCCCGTACACCAAGTAGGAATGGCCGGTGACCCAGCCGATATCGGCGGCCGTCCAGAAGATGTCAGTCTCGGGCTTCAGGTCGAAGGCTGCCCAGTGCGTGTAGGCCACACCAACCAGGTAGCCACCAGTGGTGTGCAGAATGCCCTTCGGCTTACCCGTACTACCGGAGGTGTACATGACGTACAGCGGGTGCTCGGCAGGGAAGTACTCACAAACGTGTTCATCGGACTGCTTGCCGACAAACTCGTCCCACCACAGGTCGCGACCCTCTGTCATCGGGACGTCCTGCTTGGTCCGCCGCACAACCAGCACATTGCGTACATCGCAGCCGTACTTCAGCGCTTCATCGACTGCCGGCTTCAAGGTTGACGCATTGCCGCGGCGATAGCCTCCATCAGCGGTGATCACGATTTGCACGCCGCAGTCGATCACCCGGGAGTAGAGCGCGTCTGAGGAGAAGCCGCC
>JAICEV010000263.1 GCA_025923975.1 Propionibacteriaceae bacterium | reverse complement strand
GATTTCGGCTCGCGAAGCGTTCCTGATCCAGAACCTGGGCAGCGCGAGCTGGTCACACTGCGAGAACTGATGATTATGGTCCGGGACGCGCGAGAAGATCACGTGCCGGTGAGCTTGGTGATCGAGACTAAGCATCCCAACGACCGCGGCCGCGAGGTGGAGGAACGGGTTGCGGCGATGCTCGCCGAGTTCGGCTGGGATCAGCCGGGGGCACCCGTCCGGCTGCTCTCCTTTTCAGTGAAAGCAATGAGGCGGTTCGGTTGGTTGCTGCCGGGACTGGAACGCACGCTTCTCATTGAAGATGATCTTGGTCGGTGGCGAGACGGCAGACTGCCGGACGGCGTACGGGTCGTCGGTCCAGACCTGGCATTGATCAAAGAGGACCCGGAATTCGTCAATCGATCATTGCGGAGGGGTCACCAGGTGCATGTCTGGACAGTGAACGAGCCAGACGACATCAGATTCTGCCGCGATCTTGGAGTGACAGGGTTCACCACTGACGACCCGGAGCAAGTGATCGCTGTCCTTGCGGAGCCATCTCACTAATCGCGGGCGATGGGACACGACATACACCGCGGACCGCCCCGGCCAGAACCAAGCTCGGACCCGGCAATAGGGATCACCTCGATACCAGCCTCGACGAGTCGCTGGTTTGTCTCGACGTTCCTCTCGTACGCCACAGCAACCTTCGGCTCAAGAGCCAGAGTGTTGTTGCCGTCGTCCCATTGCTCACGCTCCGCAGTCACGGGGTCCAGCCCGGTGTCGATGAGCCGTAACCGCTCAATGCCCATGGCTCGGGCCGCCGCCTCCAAAAACGGTGCTGGCTGATCGACGATGAGGACCGAGCCGTTGCCGGAACGCACGGCAATGGCCGATAGCTGGTGTGCGACGTTCGGGTACATCACAACCGCGTCCACGTCGACCATGGTGCAGATAGTGTCGAGGTGCATGGTGGCGCGATCTTGATTGATCGGTACAACGAGCACGGTGCGAGCGAGGCCGAGCCGGAACGTCGTACGTGCCAAACGCTCGGCTCCAGACGGCTGAGTCCGTTGCCCGACCCCAACCGCCAGCACACCATCGGCCATGGCCAAGACGTCGCCACCCTCCAGGTATTCCTCCCGCCATCCATGGATCCGCTCGGAGGTCCGGAAGCGTGGATGGAACGCATAGATCAACTCCGTTAGTTGGGTTTCGCGTCGCCGCGCGGGCATTGCCAAGGAGGTGATGGTGACCCGATCTCCGATCCAGACGCTCGAGTCACGCGTGAAAAGCAGGTTGGGCAGCGGGTCGATCAGGAAGTCGTCAGGTCGGTAGAGCGCAGCTACCAGACTGCCGGTGCGCTGCACCTCGTCGTTGCGCAAGCCGGCCATCATGATCTCGGCCAGCTCCTCAGGACCAAGATCAGCGAAGTAGCGCAGCAGAAACATCCGAAGCGTCTCACCGAGCCGGATGTCTGAGACGAGATCTTCGACGGCCTTGGCATGTGCGGCGGGATCAGCCAATGTCTCGACCAGCAGCTCATTCAGATACAGGACCTCAACTCCGTGACCGCGGAGCGTCTCGGCGAAACCGTCATGCTCTTCCTGTGCCCGGTCGACCCAGGGCAACCCATCGAAGAGCAGGGCATCGTTATTGCGTGGCGTCAGCCGCCGCAGCTCATTTCCCGGACGATGCAGTAGCACTGTACGCAACCGACCAACTTCCGAGCGGACTCCTGGCGCAGTTATCGCCTCAACGGACATGACGGTGAGATTACCGATTCCTAGAACGCGCTCAGGCACACCGCGTTGCCGGACTAGCCTTGGGCGGGTGAGCTCCGACCTGTCCCGTGTCGCGTGCGTCATCCCGGCCAAGGACGAGGAGCAACGAATCGCTGCCACCGTAACTGCGGCAAAGGATCTTCCAGGTGTCGAGATCGTGATCGTCTGCGACGACGGCAGCAGTGATCGTACGTCGGCGTATGCGGCTGGCGCCGGCGCAATTGTTGTGTCACATACGCGCAACCGAGGCAAGGCCGCGGCAGTGGAGTCGGCGGTCAATGGGTTGGGCGTGATCGAGCAGCGTGACAAGCGCCCAGAAGCGGGAAGCCTGCTGCTGCTCGATGCAGATCTTTCCGAATCGGCCGCCAACTGCGCACCACTGATTTCGCCAGTGATCAAGGGGGAGGCCGACCTGACGATCGCCGTACTGCCGGCGCAACTCACCGCGGAAGGAGGCGCGCCCGGCGGCTTCGGTTTGGTTGTGAACACAGCAAGGCGCGGGATCTCCGAGCTGACCGGCTGGACCCCGCGTGCCCCACTCTCGGGCCAGCGTTGTCTCACTCGGAAGGCTTTCGAGCTTGCTAGCCCACTGGCCGCCGGATGGGGTCTCGAAGTGGGTATGACCATCGACATATTGCGGGCCGGGTTGAAGGTGGTTGAGATCGAGATCGACCTAAGCCATCGCGCCACTGGTACCGACTTTGGTGCTCAGCTGCATCGAGCGGCCCAACTCCGCGACGTCACTCGCGCGCTCACCACCCGTGGACTCGTTCAGGCCGGGCTCAAAGATTTGAGAGACTCCGGTGGCGTCACTGGCGTCTTCAAACGGCTCCGAGGTAAGCAGGCATGAATCGATGACGGCGACTAAGCAGAAGCGCCGGAGCGGGAATCCGGCCAAGCCGCCGCAAACCCGGTACCGACCGGGGGTTTGGCATCGCAATCACCGGTTCGCTTTGTTCGGAATCGTCGGTGCCACTGCACTGACCTTGCTTGCTGGATTTCTTGGACCCTCGGCTGTCACTTTGACACTCGGTCCGCGGGACTCCTACCTGCCGCCTTGGTACCTACCTGCTGGCGTCGTGAGACCCAATGAGTGGTTCGTCTCGATCTTGATCTGGACCGCGCTCCTGCTCGGCGCCGTGGGACTCTGGGTAGGGCTGCGGGCCATGGCTGAGGGCTGGAAACCCAGGTTCAAAAAGATCTTCGCACTTGGCACCGTCCTCAGTCTGCTCACCAGCTGCGTACCGCCGATGACCTCGGCCGATGTCTTGATGTACGCCGCGTACGGACGGCTGCAGGCCATCGGCCGCGATCCCTATGAGATCACGCCGGCGGAAGTGTTCCGTGGCCAGTTCGATCCGGTGCTGCGCTGGACCGAGCGACCCTGGCAGGACACGCCGAGCGTGTACGGCCCGATCACCTCCTGGACGCAGCTCGTCGCCAACAAGTTCGGCGGCGAGAACATGCACGACATTGTGTTTTGGCTGCAGGTCTTCTCGGTAGTGCCTTTCATTCTGGCTTGCGCCGGTGTGGTGATGCTGGCCCACGGCGACCCACGCCGACAGGGTCGCGCCGCACTGCTGACCATCGCGAATCCCTTGTTGATCTGGGCGGTGGTCGCCGGGGCGCACAACGAGCCGCTGGCGGTGATGTTTGCGGTTGCTGGCCTGCTCTTTATGCGCAAGAACCCGTTCGTCGCCGGTCTCGGTATCGGCCTTGCTGGCTGCGCGAAAGTGAGCATCGGGCTCTGGGGAATCGCCATGCTGTGGGCGTACCGGCGGGAACCGAAGAAGGCGCTGCTGCTCTGCCTCGGCACTGCGGTACCCATGGGCCTGGCATATGTGCTGTGGCAGCCGACGGCGTTCACCCAGGCGTTACGCAACGGCGGCTATGTCTCGGTTGGTTCCTGGGCCAATCCGCCCTATCGCCTCCTTGACCTCTTTATGACCGGCTTCAACGCCAAGCTCATTGTCGGCGTCATCTCCTATATCGGCTTGATCGTGATCGGCTGGATGCTCTACCGGGTCGTGCCATGGACTCCGGCCCCCGGCCTGGACAAGGACGCAGACCTGCAGCGAGATCCGCTGACCGTTGCGCTGCGTACCGCGCTGGTGCTCTCGGTTGCGTGGCTGATCACGTCCATGTACACACTGTCCTGGTACGACCTGCTTGGCTGGATGCCGCTAGCTGTACTGGCGGCCAGCAAGCTCGACAAGATCATGGTGATCAGGGGCACGGCATTGTCTATGGCGTACGTGCCAGGGCGGGCGATCGATATGGGCGAGGCTCTGGACTTCACCGCGACGCGGATGCGCGACACGGTGTCGCCGATCATCCAACTGGCGATGATCCTTGCGGTGATCTTGTGGTGGCGACAACCCGATCGCCCAGAGCTCTTCCCGTTCAAGAAACCCAAAGCTGCACCAGCCGCATCCCCACCAACCGTTTCCAGCCCGGCTGCTACGCCGCGAAAGACCCTGCCGCAGCGCAGTTCACCACCGAAAGCAGCGCGCTCTCAGATTCCAGTACCGGTCAGGGAGCTGGCGTCGCGGCGTAGGAGCTGATCTCGGCGCGCAGCGCCGCCTTTGCTTCCTGTGTGGCGAACGAGGCGTCGACCGCCGCAAGTGCCAACTCAATGAGGCCGCGTTCGTCGAGGTCGAGCAGCCGGGCGGCGATCGCGTACTCAGTGTTGAGATCGGTACCAACCATCGGCGGATCGTCGGTGTTGATGGTGACCGTGATCCCCGCCGCTACCAGGTCTCGGATCGGATGATGATCAAGGTCTGAGACTACGCGTAACGCGACATTTGATGTCAGGCAGATGTCTAACGCGATCTTGTGCTCCACAAGGTGTGCGAGCAGACGCTGGTCGCCCACTGCGGCGATACCATGCTCGATACGCTCCGCGCCGAGACTCTGCAAGGCGTCCCAGACGCTCTCCGGGCCGGTGGTCTCTCCAGCGTGCGGAATGCTGCGTAGTCCGGCGGCCCGTGCCCGATCGAACTGATCACGGAACATTGAGCGTGGAAATCCCCGCTCGGTTCCGCCGAGTCCCAAACCAACCAGCCCCGGCACCTCGTGATCCAAGGCGACGGAGGCGGTGAACTCGGCTGCCGGCCGTCCGAAATCTGCGGGAATGTCGAAGATCCAACGAAGCTCCAGACCATGATCACGACTTGCCGCCTGGCGAGCGTCCTCAATGGCCTCCAGGAACGCTTCGACCGGCAGATCATCGCTGATCGAGATATATGGCGTCACTGTGAGCTCGGCGTAGCGGATGTTCTGTGCCGCCATATCCGCTGCCACCTCGTAGGTGATCAGGCGGACATCCTCGGCGTTCTTGATCAGAGCAACGACCGCGAGATAGTTCCGGATGAAGTGGGCGAAGTCATCGAAGATGAAGAACTTAGCAAGCTTGTCTGGATCGCTAGGCACTATGCCGGGATGCCGCGCGGCCAGCTCGGCGACGATGCGTTGCGACACTGAACCAACGTGATGCACGTGCAACTCAGCCTTGGGTAGACCGGCGATGAAGCCCTGAGAGACCGCCACGCTGGCCAGTCTCTCAAGCTGGAACCTCGCTGCTTGGCTGGTTGGCGTACTCCCCGGGTTTGAAGAACTCCGCTTTGGTCGGAAAT
>JAICEV010000262.1 GCA_025923975.1 Propionibacteriaceae bacterium | reverse complement strand
GGCGATAGCCGTTGGGAAAACCGCCTGCGCGACGTACTTGATCGATTGCCGCTGCAGAATGCGGATCATCGCCAGCAGCAACGCAGTCCCAAGCGCTGCCCCGATAGCCGGGTAGAGCTCGCGGCCGATGACCCAGGCGATGGTAAAGGCTACGAACGGCAACGCTGACTCGAACATCCCCCGGGCGCCACCCAGAGACTTCCCGAGTTCGTAGCGGACGAACTCCTCCACGTACTGAAACTGCTGCGTGCCCGCCGTCGGCGTCGAGGAACTTGTGTCCTCCGAACCTGTCCTCGGCTCAGCCGGTAGCTCGGTCATGCTGCAGGCACCGCGGCGGCGCCGATCACGAGGCCGTCGGTGTCTGCATCAGCTCGTAACGCGGGTTGTATATCAACCGCCTTCCCTCGTGGCAGCTGATCCGACCAGACACCTTCAGTGTCCGCCCACAGTCGATTCCAGGAATCTGCCGGCGACCGAGCCACACTAGCGTCACCGCTCCGGACCCGTCGCGCAGCTCGACCTCGAGGGCGGGGTGTCCGGCCCTGGGGTTGATCGTCACCGTCGAGACGGTACCCGTCAGCTGCACCCGCTGACGGTCCTCACACTCCCCAATCGGCATTGCGCCTTCCTCCCGGACATTGCGTTGCAATTCCTCGGATTCAAGTTCGGCGTTCGAGGATGTGAACCGGCGCAGTGCTCGCTGCAGCATGTTTTCTCCGGCCATCGCGTGTCACCTCCGCCCTCCAAGCATCCCACCGTGGTCAATGCCATGCACACTTCGCTCGCGGCGACGTATCAAGACTCGTCAGTCTCCCGACTCACGTTGGTCGGCATGGTCAAAGGGAGCAGATCACCAGGTGCCATTGCTTCATCGCCCCGCCGCACGATCACCTGACGAAAGGCGGCGAGCACATCAGCGACCACCGGAGAGTCGGTGTCGTCCTCAATCGCGGCTTGACCATAGACAATGCCGCGCAGCAGCCAGCGAGGGCCTTCGGCCACCCACATGCGCGAGGGCTGATATCCCTCCTCGCCGTCGGGCGTTGTGACTGGGATCAGCCGTCTTAGTTCGACGCCGAACGGCCCTTCGCCGAGCGAGGCGGTGCCGCCGGCCTCGGTGGCGCTGCGAGAAATCTCATCTCGCAACTCGGCCCATAAACCGCCGCTGCGGGGAGCTGCGTACGCTCCGAGCTCAAGTGCCGAGGAGTACGTCTGACGTTTCTCATTGGCGCTGGCTGGCGGCTCGACAATGGTCTCGATCACCAGCATCGCCGAGACGATCTCACCGGTCTCCTCGGCTACCTGGAGGCGTAACTCTGATCCCGGTAGCGGCGTGAGAATCAGACTGCCAAGGTCGATCTTCGGACTTTCCTCCGTGCTCTCGATGCTGTCGACTTCGGTGATGTCATAAGGTCCCGAACTCCGCCAGTCGATGTCTTCCACGGCCTCCAGCTCCGCGGCCTGGTCATCCCCTTCAGTCGCCGCCGGCGTGTCCTCTGCGGCATCCAGTTCGTCTAGGTCATCGAACTCAGCATCCTCGGGCAGCTCCTCGACTGGTGACTCGTCGCCGCGCTTCCTGCCCCTCTTGAAGATCATGCACGTTCCCTCGGCACACTCATGCTCTCGTCCCCTCGCTGGGTGGCCTCTCGCTGCGTCGCCTCTTGCTGGTTGGGCCCTTGCTGGTTGCCGCCGCCCAGTATTCCGCCGGTTGATCCATACCCACCACTGCCGCGCGCGGAACTCGGGAGTTCAGTGACCGGCACGAATGCAGCCATACTGACCGGTTGGATCACCAGTTGAGCGATTCTGTCACCTCGGGCAATACCCACCGGATGGCTGCGGTCGGTATTGATCAGGCACACCTTGATCTCACCGCGGTAGCCGGCGTCCACAGTGCCCGGCGCGTTCACGATGCTGACGCCATGCCGGGCGGCCAGCCCTGAGCGTGGATGCACGAAAGCCGCGTAGCCTGCCGGCAGAGCGATGGCGACGCCCGTCCCCACCAGCCGACGCTCGCCCGGCTGGAGCTGAAAGCTTTCCGTGCTGCGAAGATCCGCTCCAGCGTCGCCCACGTGGGCGTATGACGGCGGTTCCAGGCCCGGATCGAGCTGCAGGAGCAGCACCTCGACCGCGCTGGTCATGGCTCGGACTCACTCACTCGGTCAGCGTAGACGAGACGTGGCATCCTGCATGGCGGCTGCCAACTGTTGCGGATGTCGGGTCGAGACAATCCAATACGGCACCGGGTCATCTGGATCATTGAGCCCGATCTCAACCGCCGTCTTGATGTAGGGACGGAGCACCATGTGAGCTCGGGCATCGGCCTCGACGCCAGCGCGGCGCCGCGTTTCCTCAGCATCGAGTGCCCGACACCCAGCGATGTAGGCGTGCTCGATGATGGCCCGACCCACATGCATTTCCTTGGCATCGACGCTGATCACTATGGAGGCGGAAGCGAAGATCGCGGCGGCTAACAGCAGGGCCGCGACGGAGGTTCCGATCCCCCACACTGGGCCGAGATAGGCCCCCACGGCGAGCAGAACCGACAGGGAGAACAGACCCGCGAGCAGCCACCAGCTAATGGGAACGGTGAGTCGCTCACGGAACAGCATGGAGGTAACTTACGCGTTCGATCGCAACGCATCGCTGCGCGGTGGACCACCGCAGTCCGGCATTAGGATGCGATCACGAAGCTGAATTCCAGCAGCGTGGATCGCCGACGATGAAAGGGCTGAGCCGATGGGCGCAACGCAGAAACTGTTCTGGAAGCTCTACGCCGGAGTGATCGGAGCGGTCACCACCATCGCCGCCCAACGATTGCTGAAGGCCGGCTGGAAGCTGGTGACGGGCAACGAACCGCCCTCGGTTACCGATCCCGACACTCCCGTGCTCGAAGCGATCACCTGGGCCCTGGCCAGCGGCGTCGGCATAGGCGTCACCCAGGTGCTTACCCAGCGCATGGCGGCGCGGCATTGGGAGAGGGAAATAGGAAGTAGGCAATGATTCGCCGCACGCCGGCAAGATTGAGGTTCAAGATTTAGGTTGGAAGCACCACCCCGCGGCCCCTTTCGGGAGCGCGAGGTGGTGTTCTGTCCGGGCTGACTGCCCCCAACCAGCCCGGCACATCGAGTGCACCTAGCGGCGTTCGCGCCCCCCGAGCACACAGCGGCAGCCGCACCAGCACGGCCCCTTAGTGAGTACGCATTCGGTACTACAAGCCTAAGTGATCATGCGGGACTTGTCATGATCAGCCTGCGCAGTCGAAGCAGTACGCATCGCCATTGGGTCGCAACTCGGCGATCTGGCTGCGATGTCGTACCAGGAAACAGCCGGCACAGGTGAACTCATCGGACTGGCGAGGCAGCACCCGAACGGTTAGCTCTTCGTGTGAGAGGTCCGCGCCCGGAAGCTCGAATGCTTCCGCCGCCTCGGCCTCATCTTCGTCAACCTTCCCAGAGTTCTTGTCGTTGCGGCGGGTCTTGAGCTCTTCGATGCTGTCTTCATTAAGTTCTTCGTCGGTCTTGCGAGGGGCGTCGTAATCGGTCGCCATCTTTGCCTTCCCGGGCCCGAAAAGCCCAGATCATCATCTGACTCGTGCGCAGTCATATCACACGAATCAACCGATATGCGTGCTATGTGTGCTCGCGCCCGCTATAACGCGATGACGTGTCGAAAATTCCCATTTCACAAGGTTCTATTCGCCATCTCCCGATGGCTTTGAACGACACCGCAGGAGAGGGCAAACCAGGGCTTAGTCAGACGCTTGACACAGGGCCGGACGGCCGGGCTCCCGGAGGTTCGGACAGCAGTCCGGCTGACACTGATACCAGCCGACCGGAGCCGATCCCGCCACCGGCCGCGGCGGCTTCTCCCCCCGAGCTGCTGCGGCACGCTCCACCATGAGGCCAACAAGCCCACGCACGAACGACGGGTGATCGCCGGCGGTACTCGCCCGCGCGAAGGCGATGCCGTATTCCTCCGCAGTGGCCGCCGCCTCGGTATCCAGGTCGAAGACCACCTCCATGTGATCGGACACGAAACCGATCGGCACAACCACCACAGCCTTGACGCCCTGTGTGGCGAGCTGACGCAGATGATCGTTGATGTCGGGCTCCAACCAGGGCTGGGCGGCTGGTCCGGAACGTGAGCAGTAGACAAGGTCACTGCGGTAGCTCCGGCCGCGCCGCTGGCCGACGCGTTGGGTGACCTCGGATGCCACGGCTGTGTGCCAGTCAACGTAGGCGCCGCGGCGGCTACGAGGTGGAGGCCCAGCGGTCTCCGCCATGGCGGTGGGAATCGAATGCGTGACGAAGACCAGTCGGGCGTCGTCTGCTCGGCCCTCCAGCGTCTTGAGCGCCTCCAGAGAGGCGTCGACCGAGGCAGCTACAAAGCCCGGGTGGTTGGCATAGTGACGGATCCGGTCGAGCTGGATCTGCGTGCCCTGTGCTTCGTCAAAGAGATTCTCCCGATACTGCCGACATGAGGAATACGACGGGTATGCACTGGTGACCACGGCCAGCACCCGTCGATGGCCATCTCTCTCGATCGCAGGTAGCTCGTCCTGAAGGTACGGATGCCAGTTGCGGTTTCCCCAATAGAGAGGCACCCGCAAGCCGCGGCTGAGTAATTCGTTGGTCAGTGCCGCCAACAGCCTGCGAGACTGATCATTGATTGGGCTCTTGCCACCGAACAAGAAGTAATGCCGACCGACTTCGGCCAGCCGCTCGGTGGGAATGCCCCGACCGCGAGTGACGTTGTGAAGAAACGGCATCACGTCCTCCGGACGCTCAGGGCCGCCGAAGGACGCCAGCAGGATTGCCTGGTACGGCGCGAGTGCGTGAGGCAGCTTGACAGCTGATGTTTCGTCAGAGTTTGCGGAGTGATCACCCACAAAGGTGATCTTTGCGTACGAGGAGGAGAGTCGTGGCCGCGGGGCGTGGACGTGTCAATGGATCTATCGAGATCGTTGCTCCCGCGGGTGTCCAAGGGGGTCGTTTCCCCTGCTGAACCTTCGCCCGTACCAGCAGGTCCTCTCGGACCGTCGCGCAGTAGCGTTCAGCCTGGCCGGCTTTGTGGCAAGGCTGCCGATGTCTATGACGGGCATCGGGATCGTGCTGCTGGTATCGCTGACCACAGGCTCCTTCGGCCTGGCCGGATTGCTCACCGCCGTCACGACGCTGGCCGCCGCTGTCGTGGCTCCGCTCTGGGGACGCGCAACTGACCGCGTGGGCCAGGCTCGGGTCCTGCTATTCACCGTCCTGATCAACGTGCTCAGCGTCGCACTCCTGGTCACCGCGATAGAGCTGGCTTGGCCGCTGGCAGTGAGTCTCGCCGCAGCCATCGGCGTAGGGATCGGTTTCAGCCTGGCAGGATCCGCTGTACGAGCGCGTTGGACCCTCCGCCTGAACGGTTCCCCGTTGCTGCACACCGCGTTCGCACTAGAGGCGATGCTGGACGAAGTGGTCTTCATCATCGGTCC
>JAICEV010000261.1 GCA_025923975.1 Propionibacteriaceae bacterium | reverse complement strand
TGCGGCCCGTGTCACTGAGCGGGTGCAGGCGTTCAAGGTCGGACGCGGTACCGAGGAGGGTGTCCAGATTGGCCCGTTGATCAATGTCGACGCGGTGGATAAGGCCGACTCTCTGGTACGCGACGCGACCGAGCGCGGTGCCAAGGTGCTGACCGGCGGTCACCCGATCGACGGTCCGGGCACCTTCTACGAGCCGACCGTCGTCACCGGCGTACGCCCTGGCAGCGACATCCTCCGCGAGGAGATCTTTGGGCCAGTGCTGAGCATCGTCACCTTTAGTGGCGAGGATGAGGCGGTGCGGATCGCCAATGACACGGAGTATGGCCTTGTCGGCTACGCGTACACCAAGGACTTGGCCCGCGGTCAACGACTCATCGACTCGCTGCAAACCGGGATGCTGGGCCTCAATGTCGGCGTGGTATCCAATGCGGCTGCGCCTTTTGGTGGGGTAAAACAATCCGGGATCGGGCGGGAAGGCGGCTTCGAAGGTATCCAGGAGTACCTGTCCACCAAGTACACCTTGACGCCTGACCCGTTCGCTGGCTGATCCCGTAATCAACACCAGGAAACTGGTCAGATGCCACAGGAAATCATGGGAATTCCTTGTTGTATGTGACCGGTTTCGGGAAGAGGCGTGGGCCTGGATACAGTGCGGGTCGTGAGTAGTCCGACGGTTGTCGAGGAGACTGCCGAGCTGATTGCGCAGATCAAGGCGCTGGCGATCGTCCACGGGAAGGTCACCTTGGCGTCGGGGCGTACGGCTGACTACTACGTTGATATGCGGCGCGTAACGCTCGACGGGGCGGCAGCGCCAATCGTCGGCCGCGTGATGCGTGCTCTGGTTGCCGACTGGGAGTTCGAGGCGGTCGGTGGGCTCACACTCGGTGCCGACCCGGTGGCCACGGCAATGATGCACGCCGCAGCGGCTGCCGGTGAGCGCCTTGATGCGTTTGTTGTTCGCAAGCAGGAAAAGACGCACGGCTTGCAGCAACGCATCGAGGGATCCACTGTGGCAGGTCGACGGGTGCTGGCCGTGGAGGACACCAGCACCACCGGTGGCTCGGTCTTGACTGCCGTGGAAGCCCTGCGGGAGGCGGGAGCCGACGTGATCGGCGTGGCGGTCATCGTTGACCGGAACACTGGCGCTAAGGAGGCCGTCGAGGCGGCCGGACTCGAGTACCGGGCAGCGATTTCTGCGGATGACCTTGGTCTGGCGTAAAGGCCTAACGGCACCTTGTCACACTTACCGGTTAGGGTGAATGGACTGAGTTCGTCGACGTCCGATGTTGTCCTTCGACAAGCTCAGCATGCCTCGCAAGCTAAGGAGATCTGATGGGTACCGCCATCACCGTGATCATCATCATCTTGGTGATCGTCGTCATTCTCGCGCTCATTGGCGTGGGCTCATACAACGGTTTCGTCAAGTCCCGCAACCTGATTCAGGAGTCCTGGCGACAAATCGATGTCGAGCTCAACCGACGCTACGAGCTGATCCCGAATCTGGTCGAGACGGTCCGGGCTTATGCCGCCCACGAGCGGAACACGTTGGAGGACATCACCAGGCTCCGCAGTCAAGCTCAGCAGCTATCCCAGTCCGAAGGCTCGCTGCCAAGCGAGCAGCGGGCGGAGGTCGAGGCCGCGTTATCCGGTGCGGTACGGAACCTGATCGTCAGCGTCGAGGCGTACCCGGATCTCAAGAGCAACCAGAACTTCCTCGAGTTGCAACGTCAGCTCGCTGAAACTGAAGATCGGATCGCCGCGGGTCGCCGCTTCTACAACGCCAACGTGCGGGTCTACAACATCAAGGTTGAGTCGGCGCCATCGAACATCATCGCCAACATGTTCAACTTCGAGAAGGCCACTTATTTCGAGGTCGACGAGCCGGCCGTACGCCAGGCACCTGATGTGAGTTTCGGTGAGATCGCCTACCGCGGCGATCCGGAGCAGCAGCGGGAGCTCCCGCCGCAGCAGTCGGCGCAGCCGGTGGAGTTCGATACGCGGAGCGACGAGCTACCAAATCCGCAGGAATACCCGCGCGAGTACCAGCAGCCGCCCCAGAGTTACCAGCCGCCTCAGCAGGAGGGCAAGCAGCCGCCACCGGGCGGCTATGTGCCGCCAGAAACCGGGCCCCAAAATCCTGGGCAACAGAATCCAAATCAGCGGTAAGTGATCCGGGGGTCGGGGGACATGCCCGCGGAAATGACCTACCAACAACTCGGACTTTCTGGCCTTACTGTTTCCACGGTCGGAATCGGCTGCAATAACTTCGGCTCTCGAATGCCCGACGAAGATGTGCCGACTGTGGTCAACGCCGCAATCGATGCCGGGATCACACTGTTCGACACCGCCGACGTCTATGGGAATGCGGGCGGCTCGGAGACTTTGCTTGGCAAGGCGCTCGGTTCGCGTCGCGGCGGAGTGATCATCGCGACCAAGTTCGGTTCCGATATGCGGGGGGCGAACGGTCCGGATTGGGGTGTCCGCGGCTCACGCCGTTACATCAGGATTGCCGTGGAGAACAGCCTGCGGCGCCTGGGAACGGACTGGATCGACCTTTACCAGCTGCACGAGCCCGATCCACATACCCCGATCGAGGAGACGCTGACCGCCCTAACCGAAATCGTCGCTGAGGGCAAGGTGCGCTACATCGGCTCGTCCAACCTTGCCGGTTGGCAGGTGATCGACGCCGACTGGACCTCTCGAACCAGCGGCTTTGAGGCATTTATCTCTGCACAGAATGAGTACTCCTGGCTGAACCGCTCAGCCGAGCGAGAGCTGGTGCCGGCGCTTGAGCACACCGGTCAGAGCCTGCTGCCGTACTTTCCGCTTGCCTCCGGACTGCTCACCGGCAAGTATCACCGCGGCCAGCCCGCACCTGAAGGCACCCGGTTGGCCCGGAACCGGGTCCGGCTGGACAAGGCGAACTTCGATCTCATTGAGGCGATTGAGGCGTACGCCGCAGGACGAGATCTCTCGATGCTTCAGGTTGCGATCGGCGGCCTTGCGGCCATGCCGACTGTGGGCTCGGTGATCGCCGGCGCTACCTCCGCCCATCAGGTCAGGCAGAACGTCTCCGCCGGACTGTGGGTGCCCAGCGGCGACGACCTTGAAGCGCTGTTGGACATCACGGAGCCCGCTCTTTGACGGCTCACCGCTACATCAGACAGCGGTGGATTCCTCTTTCCGGCGCCGCCGGTGCAGCAGATACTCAATCCCCATCGGGAGCAGCGAGACGATCACGATCAAGATCAGCACGAGATCGATATTGTTCTTGACAAATCCGACGTTGCCGAGGAAGTAGCCGGCAATCGTTACGCCGCATGCCCAAAGCACTCCACCAATGGCGGTGTAGGTGATGAAGTGCCGGAAATCCATCTTGCCGACCCCGGCGACCAGGGTGACGAAGGTGCGCACGATCGGGACAAAGCGCGCCAGGATGAGGGCACGGTTGCCATAGCGCTCGAAGAAGATGTGGGTCCTGATCACGTAGGACTGCTTGAAGATCTTGCCAGCCAGCCCTGGACGCGGCTTGAACAGCGGCGGACCAATCTTGCGCCCGATCGCGTACCCGCTCACGTTGCCCAGCACAGCGGCAATGGTCAGCACTATGCAGACGAATACCAAGTTGTAAGGGATGACGTCGGCTGCCACCAGCAGGCCGACGGTAAACAGCAGTGAGTCGCCCGGCAAGATTGCGAAGATCCCGCACTCAGCGAAGACCACGAACGCCACGCCCCAGAGCGCGTACGGCCCGAAGAACCTGATCAGCGCTTCCGGGTCCATCCAGGACGGCAGCAGCATCGGCATGAGCGCCGCGGCGGCCTCGAGAGGGGTCACGTAGCGAAACGGTACCGTCGCAGACTGTGAGTTTCCTAAGCGAGGAGCAGATGACCGAGGCGTCCGGCACGCTTGGTGTCGGACCGCATCCGCGCCCGTGGCCCGACGACAGCAGGTTGGACCCTGAGTTGCTCGAGCACGGCGATCGGCGCAATGTGATTGATCGCTACCGCTACTGGACCGTGTCGGCGATCGTTGCCGATCTCGACGCCAGGAGGCATCCGCTGCATATCGCAATCCAGAACTGGGAGCACGACTTCAATATCGGCTCCATCGTGCGAACTGCGAACGCCTTCAACGTCGCACGTGTGCACATCATCGGGCGTCGGCGCTGGAACCGGAGGGGAGCGATGGTCACCGACCGCTATCTCCACGTCGAGCACCATCCGTCGGTCTCCGACTTCGCGGAGCGGCTTGCGAGCGATCGCTACACCATCATCGGCGTCGACAATCTCGAGGGCGCTGTGCCGCTGGAGTCCTATCGGCTCCCGGAACGGACCTGCCTCGTCTTTGGCTCCGAAGGTCCTGGGCTAACGGATGAGCTCGTGGCCGTCTGCGAGCAACTGGTCGCCATCACTCAGTACGGCTCCACGCGGTCCATCAACGCTGGTGCCGCGGCAGCCATCGCGATGTACCACTGGGCGCTCCGTTGGGCTGGCTCACACAGCACGAAGAGTCGATGATGGAACTGGTATCAAAGTCGGGGGTGAGGAACGCAGTGCAGCATGAATATGTTCGAGGTGATTTCGGGACTCTCCAACTTGAGCGGCAACCAGCTTCAGCAACTACCAAGCGTGCTCAGGTCCGCGGCATTCTGGAGCGCCTAATCGAGACCGAGCTCAATCCCGGTGACGCCATCCCTTCCGAGCGCGCATTAGTGGGGCGTCTCGCTGTCAGCCGGGTCACCGTGCGACAGGCGATTACGGACCTCGTTGCGGCCGGCGTTCTGGAAAGAGTGCACGGCAAGGGAACATTCCTCACTGGCCCGCAGGTGGACTCGCGGCTGCATCTGACATCGTTCTCGCGTGAGATGCGGGATCGTGGCCTGGTCCCCGCAACGGTGGTCCTCTCGGCGAGCGAGCAGCCGGCCGATGATGAGGTGTGCTACGCGCTGCGTCTTCGTCCCGGCCAGTCGGTGGTCCGAGTGGAACGGCTGCGCACAGCGGACGCCACTCCAATGGCGTACGAGGTTGGCCACTATCCGTCGGTGCTGTTTCCCGGACTGCTGCAACGAGAACTCGGATCGCTGTACGACGTGTTCGCGAGCGAATATGGGGTTGTGGTCAGCAGCGGTGAGCAGACTGTTCGGGCCGAATCGGCCGATGCACATCAGGCGCAGATCCTGGGCATCGCCAAACGCGCACCGCTGCTGGTGCAGGAACGCGTGACCTACGCAGGCGATCGGGCCATCGAGATGTCGACCTCGTGGTATCGCGCGGACCGCTATCGCATTCATATGGCCATTACGCCCCGGGGTGCTCGGGAGAATTAGCTGATGGCGCCATGAGCACGGGTCCGATCTCTGAGCTGGTCGTTCCCTACGATCCAGCACCGCTCACCGGAAAGGTGGAGCGGCGGCGCCGACTGCTCCGCTCACGTCTGATCAGTCTCGTGATCACGACCGCGGTGCTGCTCTTGATCTATCTGTGGCAGCGCGAGAATCTGGACGGCGCTTTCTTTGTGGTGCTGTGCGCCAT
>JAICEV010000260.1 GCA_025923975.1 Propionibacteriaceae bacterium | reverse complement strand
GGGTTGACCGGGTCGGCCTCCTCGATCGCCTTCAAGGTCGCCTCGCCGAATGCCCCGGCCTCCTTCTTATACTCCGGGTTCTGATAGGTCGAGATGCGCTTGCCGGCCGGCACCGTTGCCCAGCCGTCTTGGGCCCCGACCAGCTCCTCATACTTTTGCGAGGAGGCCCAGGAGATGAACTTCCAGGCATTGTCTTGCTTGGCGCTCTTCTTCTCAATCGCCCACGCCCAGGTGTACAGCCACCCCGACGCATCGGTCAGCTTCACCGGTGCCTGGGCATAAGCCATCTTGCCCTTCACCGGAGAATCCGGCGCCTCCAGGCTGCCCGCAGCAGAGGTGGCGTCATACCACATCGCCACCTTGCCCTGAGTCGTCGCCGTCAGGCACTCCGCGAACCCGGCCTGTGCCGCACCGGCCTCACCATGGGCCTTCACCAGATCGGTATAGAAGGTGGTGGCTTCCTTAAACTCCGGTGCATTCACCTTCGGCGTCCAATCCTTTTCAAACCAGGTGCCGCCGAAGGTATTGACCACCGTAGTCAACGGAGCGAACACCTCACCCCAACCAGGCAGACCCCGCAAACAAATACCCTTCATGCCCGACTCGGCACCGTCCAGCTTGGCAGCCGCCGCCGCAACCTCATCCCAAGTCGGTTTGTCCTTGATCGTCACCCCAGCCTTGTCCGCAACATCCTTGCGGTACATCAAAAACGAGGACTCACCGTAAAACGGCTCACCATACAGCTTGCCGTCCGGACCCTTCAACGACTCAGTCATGGACGGGAAAATGTCGGCCTGGTTGAACTCCTTATCATCCTTGTACGCCTGGATGTCATCCATCGACCACAACCAGTTGTTCTTGGAGTAGAAGGGGATCTCAAAGTTCGACAACGTCGCCACATCAAACTGGCCCGACTGGTTCGCGAACTCCTGCGCCGCCTGATTGCGCATCTCATTCTCCGGCTTCACAGTGAAGTTCACCGTAATACCAGACTCCTTAGTGAACTCCCCGGCATGCTTCTGCAGCGCCAACATCTGCGGATTGTTGACCATCAACACATTGATCGAGTTGTCACCGCCACCGCCGCCACCGCCGCCGGCACCGCCGGCGCCCGCACAAGCAGTAGTCGCAACCAACAACGCGGACAAGCCAACGGCCGCCGCTACCTTCTGGTTCCAGCGCATCTGGAGTCATCCTTCCTGGGTGTTGTCCCTATGCAGGGGTCTTAGGCCTTTGCGGCCGTTCGTGGGCTGGACGCGCAGTCACAGGAAGAGATGCTGGCTGCACGCGAGATTTGCAGACTGACGGTGATCGGACAGGTGGTCTGATCCCGTCCATAACGAGTGGTGCTGTGCGAGGTCGGACTCAGTGCGGTGAGGGTGGAGGATTGCCTACGTCCCGGTCGGGACTCGCCTCGATAGACCGGACGGCTCGGCAGATGCGCCGCTGCGACGGCCCTGGCGTTCACACCTGATCTCACGCTGATCAGTTGTCCTTGCTCGTAATCGCTGGCTCTTTGGGTGCCCTTGGTTATGTATAACGTAAAGACCCCTACCTTGCCCACTACTGTTGGAAAGGAAGCCCGAATCATTTCGAAACTGCAACAGGTTGTTGATGCAGTTGTGAGGAAGGCCCGGTTTTCGACTGGATCGCTGGGATATCAAGCCCGTTGATCATCGGCTCATAGGCCCGTTGGAACCACCCGTTGCGGCAGCGACACTACGATGAATGGGTGTCTGACATTCCCGTAGGCTCACCGCCGGCTCCGCCCGGACGTCATGCTGCTCCTAGCGGCTGGTATCCAGATCCGGCGAACTCTACTCAGGAACGCTACTGGGACGGCTGGCAGTGGTCCCGCAACACGCGGCCGATCGAGCAAGTGTTGCCGGGTGCCGGCTATGGCCAGGCTCCGTATGCCTCCTATCCGGCCCCAAACGTGACTCGACCCGTCGGCTACGCCAGACCGCGGATGGGTTCGATGCAGGCAACCATGACCGCGGACGGCGTCCCGCTCGCCTCCTGGTGGTGGCGCGTACTGGCTGTGCTGATCGACAACTTGATCACCACCGCGATCGTCACCGTGATCACCTTCCCGGTGTGGCGATCGGTCTACGAGACCATGGTGAACTACTTCAACGCTGTGATCGATGCCCAACGGTCCGGAATCGCGCCACCGCCACCCATGAACGCGATGGATATCATCTCTGGCTCCAACCAGCTGATCCTGACTGTGGTGACGCTCGGTGTTGGGATGCTGTACCACGTTGCCTTTCTGCGCTGGAAGTCTGCAACGCCAGGGAAGTTGCTCTGCGGGCTTCGCGTGGTACCGGTCGACCACGGTCATGATCCTGGTCCGCTCGCGTGGAACTCAATCCTCGTCCGTGCCGCAATCTGGGTGCTGCCCGGGATCAGCACATTTCTGAGCTTTATAACCGTGGTCGACGTACTCTTCCCGCTCTGGCACCCGAAGCGACAAGCGCTGCACGATATCGCCGCAAAGACTCAGGTCGTGCGACCTCGCTGAACCGAACATCTCAGGTCGATCACAATTCCTGCGGTCAAAACCCGGAACTGCCTGAACATCGCGGTGCGTCTCACTATATTGAGCCGAGGTCGGAGCGTTCGGGGCGCTCTTTCCCGTAACCTTCGGGCGCGGGGGCCTGGTCCGATGAGGATGTTGTGCTGCGTACTCTGTTACGCCCAGCTGCCGCCTTAGCGGGACTCATCACGGGGGCGGTCGTGGTGGCATTGCCGGTTCCGGCAGACGCCGAAACCACTGACGGCACTCTGAAGATAGTTGTCAACCGTGACGTCGATGGGAACGGAAACTACGACGACACCGTCGATCAGCCACAGCAGGGCATCGAGATTGCCGTCACCGACGCCGGTGGAGCTCGCGTCAAAGGCGTTACGGAGCGTGACGGCACGTTCATCGTTGAGGCAACGAGCAAGCTCGAAGGTGGCCGGTATTTCGTGGTCGCCGAAATCCCCGAACCGCTTTCTGACCTCACGCCGGTCCCCGAAAGCAGCAGCTTTCAGCCGATGAGCACAACGGTCGACGTGACGTCGGAGAACCAGACGGTGCGCATGGGCGTCGCGGCCCGTCGGACGCCCAAAACTGAGAGTCCAAAGCCTGAACCGACAACCGTGTCGCGCAGTTCGGATCGTTCCGGCATTGCTCGATTCGCAGTCGGTGACACCGTCTGGCGTGACGACAACCGGTCAGGCGTCCAGGACGCGGGGGAGTCTCCCGCCAGTCGGGTCAGCGTCCAACTTCTCAACGTCGATGGCGACGTGGTGGCCTCGACGGTGAGCAGCCCATCGGGACGCTACGTCTTTGACGACCTCCAGGCCGGTACCTATTCAGTGCGCTTTGCAGCCGTGCCACAGGATTTCCGGCTCACGTCGGCGCGAGCGGGTGTTGAGCGTGCCGTCGACTCTGATCCCGACTACTCAGGAGCGACGCCACCCTTCACCTTGGGTGTGGGGGAGCACAATGTCCGGCCTACCACCGCCGCAGACGGCGTGGCGGCGGCGTACATCAATCCGACGATCGATGCGGGAATCACGCCGCTGCGGTACGCCGTGGGTGACCGGGTCTGGTTCGATCAGAACAGCGACGGCATCCAGCAGCCCGACGAACCTGCCGCGTCGGCGACGGTCTCGTTGCTTACCAATGCCCGCAATGTGGTCGCCACTACCACCACTGATGCGACTGGCCGCTACCACTTCTCTAATCTGCGAGGCGGTCGTTATCGGTTGGAGTTCACACAGCTGCCACCCGACCGCGGTTTCACGGGCCGCGCAGCTGGGCTCGACCCAGCTCTGGACTCTGACCCCGATCCTGTGACCGGACTTACTCCGGTCTTTACGCTGGCCCAGGGAGCTCCCAATCTCGTGCCGATTACGGATGCGAAGGCCAGTTCCGTCGACTTCGAAAACCGGACCCTGAACGCTGGTCTCGTCAGTCGGCATGCAATCAGGAACAGGGTGTGGTTCGACAACAACGGCGATGGTCTGCTTGGCCCTGACGACGGCGGTGTCAAGGGCGTCACCGTCGAGTTGTCAGACAGCGACGGTGACGTCCTGGCCACCGACGTGACTTCACCGAGTGGTCACTACAACTTTGAGAAACTGCCAGCAGGGAACTACAAGATCCGATTCGACAAGTTGCCGCACGGGCTGATGTTCACCAGCAAGGATGCCGGCGACAATCCGGCCACTGACTCCGATGCCGATCAGCACGGAAGGACTGGAGTCTTCACACTTGGAAGTGACAACGCAGCTGACACCAGCATCGATGCCGGACTCACGGCGCCAGCGAATTATCGCGGCGCAGCCGGCTCCCAGGGCGCTCCAGGTGGCGCGGCGCTGTCGACGACCGGCGGGGTCGGCCGCCAGCTCTCGATTTTCGGGCTTGCCCTCGCACTAGTTGCTGGCGCCGGCTGTCTGGTGGTCGCGCGGCGCCGACGCCTTTTCGATCTCCTCCGCGAGCATCGGCCCAGCGCCTGGTCGGCTATCCGTAAGTTGTCAGGCCAGTGATGACGGCTCGCACTCGATCCGTGCCAAGCCGACGTACCCTGCGACGTACTCGAGACTGGGTTAGCGGATCCCAACCGGCCACACCGGTTCCGATTTGATCATGGTGATCGAGTTCTAGGAGCTGCACGGCATCCTCGAGACTGGCGCCGGCGATCAGGGCTTCGACCGCCGTAAGCAGCGCCAGCCAGTTGCAGTCGACTGAGCTGGTGATTTTGAACGGCAAGTCCGCTTCAATCAAGATCGACAATTGTTCGACAATCTGCCGCGGCTCCGCCCGGCTGGTGGCGATCTTGCCGTAGAGGCCGGCAGCTTCGATCACCTCGACAGCGCTCTCCCAGCCTGGCGCGTACGGCAGCTCGATGAAGATTGTGTTGTCGGACCCAAGCTCTGCGGCGGCTGAGACCATCCGGGCTGCGCTACCGGCGAGATCATCGAGGTCACGGAGCGTCGGCTCAACCGAAGCAATGTCGATACCCGCCGGGCCATGGCGTGCCAGCGCGAGCAGCCCACCAGCACCAGCGCTAGTGATCACGCTGACCGGAAGGCTGGCACCTGGGAGAACTTGTCGAGCGACTTCGGTGAGCTGCCGGTCCGGCACGACCAGGGTTGCCAGCAACCCTGGATAGGCACTGACCAGCTCGCAATGCTGGGCAACCACCGCCGCTACCGGAGTTTCTGGCCGCCGGAGCAGGGTCTCGTCGTCGAGCAGTTTGTCGAACAGCTCCATGACCAGCAGGCTACGCAGGCTCGGCTGTCGTGAAATTTCCGACCAGTGTCGGCTTTTGGCAGGATTGCCCGCCAAAAGGGACCCGGAAACCCCGCACTGGTCGGAATTTTTGAGGCTGGACGAGAGTGATCCCGCATATGGCGCCCGGCAAGCGCGATGCGCGCTGAGCCTGTCGAAGCGTGGCCGTAGACACGGACGGGGGGCCAAAAGCAGCGCGGGGGCCAAAAAGCAGCGACGGGGCCCAACAGGCACACAAGGTCCCGGGGCCCCCGCCGGTGGGTTGCGGGGGGCGCG
>JAICEV010000259.1 GCA_025923975.1 Propionibacteriaceae bacterium | reverse complement strand
GCTATCTGGAAGCCAATGGCTTTGTCACCTACATCGCATCGGGGGGCGATCGAGATTTCATGCGTCCCGTTGCCGAGGACATGTACGGCATCCCACCCGAGCGGATCATCGGCAGCGCTCTGGGCATCACGTATTCGTCGGAAGGCGGCCAGTCCGCCCTGCTCTACAAGGGTGCAATGGACTTCTTCGACGACGGTCCCGAGAAGCCGGTCCGGATCTGGAGCCGGATCGGGCGACGCCCAATCCTTGCCTTCGGCAACTCCAACGGCGACGTGCCAATGCTGGCGTTCTCGGGGACCCCGTCAACGCCCTCGCTCCGGCTGTTGTTGTTGCATGACGACGCCGAGCGGGAATTCGATTACACCGCCGGGGCGGAGCAGGCGCTGGATATCGCCGCGCAGCAGAATTGGACCGTGGTGAGCATGAAGAACGACTGGAACACCGTGTTTACCGACGCCACATGACCGACGATCTGAGGTGGATTCCGGCTCAGACGTACGCAATGGGCTCTGACCGTCATTATCGGGAAGAGGGTCCGGTCCACCAGGTCACTGTGGATGGCTTCTGGATTGAGGCTCAGCAAGTCAGCAATGCCCAGTTCGAGGCGTTTGTGGACGCCACAGGCTATGTCACCGTGGCGGAGCGGCCACTCGACCCCGGCGGACTTCCCGGGCGCGCCTGAGGAGAACCTGCAACCCGGGTCAATGGTTTTCACCCGTACGGCCGGGCCGGTCGATCCTCGCCACATCAATCTGTGGTGGACCTGGACTCCCGGCGCGTCCTGGCGACATCCTGAAGGCAACGGATCATCGATCAGCGGACGCGAAGATCATCCAGTGGTACACGTCGCTTACCAGGATGCCGAGGCGTACGCGAAGTGGGCCCGTCGGAGTCTGCCGACCGAGGCCGAATGGGAAGCCGCGGCCCGCGGTGGACTAGATCAAATGATCTTCACCTGGGGTGATGAGCCGGAGCCTGCAACCGACCAGCTCGCCAACTTCTGGCACGGCGACTTCCCGTGGCGACCTGATCTTGGTTACGGCACCACCACCCCGGTGGGGTCTTTCCCACCCAACGGGTACGGCCTGTATGACATGGCCGGCAATGTCTGGGATTGGACCGCCGACTGGTACACCGATCGGCATCCTGCCGAGGTCGACAAGCCCTGCTGTATCCCACGTAATCCGCGGGGTGGCGATGTCACCAGCAGCTACGACCCGCGTCAACCGCAGTTTCCGGTGCCCCGCAAAGTGATCAAGGGTGGTTCCTACCTATGTGCCGACAGCTACTGCATGCGCTATCGGCCCGCTGCCCGCCGGCCGCAGATGATCGATACCGGCATGAGCCACATCGGCTTCCGGTGTGTGGTCCGTGCGTCCTGAGCCTGGTGATGTCCTGAGCTTGTCGAAGGGCGCAGCGGGCTTGACTGGCTCAGGCCACATGATCAGCAGGACCTTCGGCCCTTGTTGGTGCGACTGACCGCTCCGATCATGGCCACGTGAGCACGGAAAGTGACGCGGCAACCGATGTGGACGACCAGCCGAGTGTCCCGGAACCCTCCGACACAGTGCGGATGTTCGTCTCAGACGATCTGATCTCCATCGAGCCCGAAGCCACCTTGCGACAAGTAGCGCAGCGCCTGTCCGCCGAGGGCGTAGGAGCACTTGTCGTCACTGACGGCGAGCGGGTCATCGGGATCATCTCTGAGCGGGACGTGGTCCGCGCCGTCGCCGCTGGCAAGGATCTCGACGCGACCACGGCCGCTGAACTAGGCTGCGCGCCTGATGATGGAGCATTACGTGCGGCACCTGTTGGTCGAGGACCGCACTGGCCCTATCGGGATGGTTTCGGCCCGCGACCTCCTTGGTGCCTACGCAGACTGAAGCACGCCGACGTGCGCGAGTGCGCAGCAACCGCCCATCGGCCGTCCATGTCCAGTGGCCGTGACAAGGTCGAGGAGATCCGCCGAGAGCGCAGTAATCTCCCACGCATCCTGCTCGGCGTGGGAGATTAGCGCGCTCTCGACTTCGGTTACTCCTCCTCGGCGAAGACCTCGCGCAGCTTGGCCTCTTGCTCCTCGGACAGGTTGCTGGCGATCAGCTCGGCATGGGTGTTCTGGAAGGTGTCCTTGATCCGATCGATAACCGCATCCGAGCTCAATACGAATAGCGCTGAGGTGCCCGGGGTTACGCGCTGCTTAACGCTGTTAATGAAGCTGTCATCGATCCCAACATCGGACATTGAGCCTGCTAGCGCACCAATGCCGGCGCCAATCGCCGCCCCCAACAGGGGCACGAAGAAGATCAACCCGAAGAGCATGCCCCAGAAGGTGCCGCCAAGGGCACCGGCCGCCGTCATGTTGCTCAACTGCCGGGTCTTCGGCTTCTTCTTTCCCGGTTCCCAGGAGACCACGGCTGCATCCTGGATCTTGATCAACTCCTGAGCTTGCAGCGCCTGTAGCTTCTGGGAAGCCTGCTCGGCACCGTCGACGCTGTTAAAGGCCCATGCGGTCAGTGTTGCCATACGGAGTACGTCCTCTCTTGTTTGTGAATCACCGGCTGGTCTGGTGAAGGCGATCCAAGCGAAAGCATGGTAGCCCGGTCCTGAATACCTCACTCCTCAGGGGTGATTCTGTCAGTCGGACCACATGTGCACGCGGCCTGCCTCAGTCTCGACCTTCGAGTTCGTCCAGACGCGCCGCCACCGCATCCGACACCCTCGGGAAGAACTCCGCGTCACCGGGTCCGAAAACCTGCCTGAAGCGCCTGACGGCATCCCCGGGGTCTCCTGGTGGCAAGACGATCCAAATCTCGAGGCCTTGTTTGCGGAGGTCGGCGATGATCTCGCGGAGCGTCTGGTTGGCGGTGAATTCGAAAAGGTGCCGGCGCGACCCATCGACCAGCAGGATGGTGGGCTTCGGATCCCTCGCTGCCAGAGCAGCGTAGAGATCGCGACGGAAGTGCTGGACATTGGCAAAGAAGATGTCGCCTCGGGGGCGGACCAGAAGCATTCCCGCCGGAATGGAGATCTGCGCGGCGTCTGGTGCAGGCACCGTGTCCACGATCTCGAGAGGCCGGCGGCTCAACTGGAACAGCAAAGTCAGGACGCTGATCAGTACGGCGGCGAGTATGCCGTACAAGGCGCCCGCCGCGATTACGGCCAGTGCCGCGATGATCGCCAGAACGCCATCCCGGCGCTCGACGGTGAAGATGCGACGCAAAGTGTTGATGTCCACCAGGCCGACGGCCGCTACAAAGACCAGCGCGCCCAGAGCTGCCTGCGGAAGATAGCTAAACAATGGGGCCAACAAAAGCAGCGTCAAGATCACCGTTGCTGCGGTGCTGATGGCCGCCATGGGACTTCTGGCACCCGCCCCATCATTGACAGCCGTCTGTGACATACCGCCACCCGCTGGCATACCGCGAAACAACGAGGAGATGACGTTCGCCAAGCCGAGGGCTCCAAGCTCCCGATCAGCAGATACCGGCCGATCGTCAGGTCTTTGAAATGCTCGAGCTGCCGAAATCGACTCTACGAAGGCGACCAGCGCCACACCGAGCGCCGGAACGACGAGATGCAGACTCCCCGCGAAGTGTGGGAGCGAAGGCAGTGGGAGGCCCGAGGGAACGGGATCGATCAGTGCTATGCCGTGGTCCTGCAGGTCCCATAGCCATGTCGCGAGAATGGTCAGTGCCACGACGATGATCGATCCCGGCACTCGCGGCAGCCAGCGTTTCATAGCAAGGAGCGCCACAATGCAAGCGATCGACATGATCAAGGTCGCAGCCTTAGCATCTGGAACCGATGTGATCGCCGACCACAGTTGTTGCGCGACCCGATCACCCTCGATGGAGACACCAAGCAACGCATCAAGCTGACCGATCGCAATCGAAATACCGATGCCGATCTTGAAACCGGTCAGCACCGGCGCCGAGATCAAATCAGCGACATATCCCAGCCGGAGCGCCCACGCGATGATCAAGAAGATGCTGCAGTAGAACGCCAGGATGGTGGCGGCCTGCCGCGGATCGGGCGTAGCAGCAATCGCTGCTGCCGTCACCGCCGCGATCGAGGACGTGACACTAACGCTGAGTGGCCGAGATGTACCGGCCAAGGCGTACGCCGCCATTGGCACCGAGGCCGCGTACAGACCGACCTCAGCCGGCAAGCCGGCAATCGCCGCGTACGCCATGGACTGCGGAATCACGACGGCTGCCGTGGTGAGGCCCGCGATCAGATCAGGGCGCAGCCACGACAGCCGATAGCGGCGCAGCCACCAGGAATTCACCGCGCGAACGTCGCCGGCGGATTGACTCACCCCCGCAGTCGAGCCTGAAGAGCCCGATGGTGTCAATCTCGAGCTAGCCCGGCATGGAAACTGCGTTCCAGGTCGACGTAGACATCGTCTCCGATCGAGATCTCTACCTCTCGGATACGCCCTCCCGTGAAGGCGAAGTAGGGCGTGTACTACTTGCTGACCGAATCCCCGGAGTCGCGACCGATGCTCAACCCTTCGCCGGCGAGCGCAAATTGACCCGATTGGGTACGCCATGGCTCCTTAGCGACTGCGGTGTCGTCGATGTGCAGGGTCGCGGTGCCGATCGCCTCATCGTGAGAACCGACACTCTCCTTGGTGAACTCGACTCCAAGGACGTGCGCCCCCGGCCGTATCTCCTCCGATGAAACGAGCTGCTGCTCCGGCGGGATACCGATGAAGTTGTAGACGAACCAGAGCTTGCGGTCCTTGAGGAATAGCGCATAGCCGCCGAACCGGGCACCTTGGGCGAGGATGACACCGTGGGCGTCGGGATCGTCGATCTCGACTTGGGCGAGGATTTTGTAGGAGCGTCCGCGGATGTGGGCCGAGCTGAACTCCGGCACCTCGACAGTTCCGAGGTAATAGCGGTAGATGCCGCTCGGTGGGATGTCGGCGGTCGGCTGAACCCGGACCAGCTCGGCGAGTGATCGGTTGTCGAGCTGGAGTACGTCGTACTTCCCGGCTTCCACGTACCAGAGGTCGACGAGTTCGCGAACCTTATCTGGATACTCCGCCGCCAAGTCGTGAGCTTCAGCGCGGTCGGTGTCGCTCCGGTAGAGCTCCCATGTGTCATCGGCAAGGTCAGCGGCAGTCCCGCCCATCATGGGTGCGCGCTGTGAGACCACGTGCCAGCCCTCACGCCATAACGCTCGGGTTCCCAGCATCTCGTAGTACTCGATCTTCTTGTTGGTTGGCACGTTGCCATCGTCGAAGTTGTACTTCATCGAAACCCCGGGCAGCGGCGTCTGCGTGTAACCCATCACCGCGTCCGGAAACTCAACGCCACAGCACTCCAAGATCGTCCGCACGATGTCCGCGGCATGGTGGTACTGGTTTCGGACCTCGCCCTTGGCCTCGATTCCAGCGGGCCAGGTGATCACCAGCGGGTCGCACACGCCGCCCTGGTAGGTGTAGCGCTTGAACATCTTGAATGGTGTGGAGAACGCGGTGGCCCAGCCCGTACGGCGACCAGGCAGCAAGTCCGGTGTCGTCGTACAAGACGATCAAGACATTGGGTGCATTCTCTGGTGCTGGCTCCTCCCG
>JAICEV010000258.1 GCA_025923975.1 Propionibacteriaceae bacterium | reverse complement strand
TGGTACTGCGGTCATCCTGACGTCCATCCGGATACTGACCAGCCGAGGATCAATGATCATCTGGTGGCAGCCGAGATCGACCAGCTGATCAGCACATCGCGCAGCGCCGTGGTAGTCGGTGTCGGCAACGTCGCCCTCGATGTGGCTCGGGTGTTGATCAAGACAGCGGATCAGCTCGACGACACCGATATGGCAGACGAGGTACTGGAATCTCTGTCCCGCAAGAACATCACCGAGGTGTATGTGCTCGGTCGCCGCGGGCCGGCGTACACGTCCTTCACGACAAAGGAGCTTCGCGAGCTGGGTCAACTGCCAGACGTTGACGTGATCATCGACCCGGCAGACCTGGAACTCGATCCCTCCAGCCAGGCAGTTGTGCAACAAAACAAGATTGCGGCCCGCAACCTGGCGGTGTTGCAGGACTGGGCGGCACGGCCGCTGTCCGGTGCTCCGCGACGCATCAGTTTTCACTTCTGGACCCGGCCGACCAAGATCATCGGCAATGACCGTGTGACCGCTGTCGAGGTCGAGCGGACGATGATCGATTCCGAGGGCTATGTGGTTGGCGCCGGTCCTCGCCCTACTCTGACCGCCGACCTCGTGGTGCGTTCAGTCGGCTACCGCGGCCTGCCCTTGCCGGGTCTTCCCTTCGATGAGCGAACCGGACGAGTTCCACATGCCGAAGGCAGAGTGATCCGCGACGGCGGATTTTCAGCTGACGAGTACGTCACCGGATGGATCAAGCGGGGACCGACTGGTGTGATCGGCACCAACAAGTCCGACGCGGTCGAGACGGTGACCTCGCTGCTGGCCGAAGTCCACAATGGTGCCGTCCAGGCCCGCGGCCGCTCAGGAAATCTGGACCGACTGCTTGCGCAACGGGGCATCCGTGCTCTTGGCATGCCGGCCTGGCGTCGCATAGACGCCGCGGAGATGGAGTTGGGGGCCAGCCGCGGGCGGATGCGCACCACACTGGCACACCGGCATGAGCTGCTAGCGGCCGCCGAGGTTAAGGCTGACGACACTTCCTGAGCACGACCAGCCAGAATGGGCTACGTGACGGCAGAGGAGCGGAAACCCCGCGGATTCCGGGAGTCGAGCAGCGGAGTTTGGTGTGACGACGTCAGTCCGGGCATGGTGGCGCGGCTGGCTCGTCTCGGATTCGACTGGGTCTGTCTTGATGCTCAACATGGCGGGTATTCGCGTACCGAGATCATCGACGCGGCGCGGAGCTTTCCCGCCGGACTTGGTGAGCTTGTCGTCCGGGTTGCCACGTGTGACTTCGCTGCCATAGGTGCCGCGTTGGATGCCGGGGCCAGCGCAGTGATCGTTCCTCAGATTGAGTCGCCGGCGCAGGCGGAGCGTGCGGTCGCAGCCACCTTCTACCCACCGGTTGGTGAGCGCAGCATGGGTCAGCTCAGCCGTATCTGGGGTGGCTCGACAATGGCGGCCGAGGAGGCCAACCGCAGTACCACATGCGCAGTGATGATCGAGTCCGCTGCCGCCCTTAGGAGCGTGGAGGAGATAGCGGCGGTTTCTGGAGTTGATCAACTGTTCGTCGGACCCAACGACCTATCCCTTTCCCTGGGCACGACTGTGCAGGCGCTGCTGGACGATGACTCGGAGACCAGCCCACTTGCCCGGATCGTGCGGGTCGGAGAGGAGCACGGTCGTACCGTGGGTGGCTTCGCAGGAACCCCGGAGCTTGCCGATCGCTTCCGAGAACGCGGCATCTCATGCGTCGCAGTGGCGACTGATCTCTGGATCACGGCTGAAGGCACTCGGGCGGCCCTGCGGTCACGATCCAGCTGACTTGTCAGCGCGAGTGGTCGCTGGGATGACCACCCACGCTGACAACTCGGCGTGGTTTGACCCGATTAGGAGCGGCCGCGTACCCTGTACCCTCGGTGCGCACGCTTCGGCGGGCGCCTTGTGTGTGCCCTCAAAACTGTGTTGCACCCACCCAACCAGACAGCAAGAGAGAGCAGGTCAGGCGTGTACGCGATCGTGCGGAGTGGCGGCCGCCAGCACAAGGTCGCTGTCGGCGACGTTCTCGAGGTCGACCGCCGGGACGATGCGGTCGGATCCAGCATCAGCCTGACCCCGCTGCTGCTCGTCGACGGTGACAATGTCACCGCAGATGCATCCAAGCTCGGCTCGGCATCGGTGACCGCTGAGGTTCTTGCTGAGACCAAGGGTCCCAAGATCCGCATCATAAAGTTCAAGAACAAGACCGGTTACCGCAAGCGCCAGGGTCACCGTCAGCGCTACACCAAGGTCCGGGTCACCGATATCAAGAGCTGAGGCGACGACATGGCACACAAGAAAGGCGCGTCCTCGACCCGAAACGGTCGGGACTCCAATTCGCAGCGCCTCGGCGTCAAGCGGTTCGGCGGCCAGCTCGTCAACGCCGGCGAGATCATCGTGCGGCAGCGCGGTACCCACTTCCACGCAGGCGATGGCGTCGGCCGCGGTGGGGACGACACTTTGTTCGCATTGGTCGCGGGACATGTTGAGTTCGGCACGCGGCGTGGCCGCCGGGTCGTCAATGTGACGCCCAGCGCATCAGCGTCAGAGCCAGCCGAGGCCACCACCTCGGCAAACTAACCACGTACCACAGACGCCGAAAAGGGTGGCCCAAGCATCTGGGCCACCCTTTCGTCGTTTCTCACGACTGAAAGGAGGTTTGAGCGATGGCCATCCCAACCTTCGTGGACCAGGTCACGCTGCATGTGTACGGCGGCAACGGCGGGCACGGTTGCGCCTCCGTTCATCGTGAGAAGTTCAAACCGCTCGGCGGGCCGGACGGCGGTAACGGCGGTGACGGTGGCTCAGTAATCCTCCGCGTCGACCACCGACTGACCACGTTGGTCGATTACTACCGTCAGGCGCATCGGCGTGCGACCAACGGCGAGCCGGGTCGCGGCAACCACGCCAACGGCGCTCGGGGAGAGGATGTGATCCTTGCGGTCCCCAGCGGCACTGTTGTCACTGATGCCGACACGAATGAGCTGATTGCTGACATGACTTCCGACGGCACCGAGATTGTCGTTGCTCAGGGTGGTCGTGGCGGGCTAGGCAATGCGGCTCTGGCTTCACCTGCCCGGAAGGCGCCCGGGTTCGCCTTGCTCGGCGAGCCAGGCGAAACCAGGACGATCAACCTGGAGCTGAAGGTCGTCGCCGACATCGGGTTGGTGGGCTTCCCGAATGCCGGGAAATCTTCACTGATCGCGGCGATCTCTCGTGCCAGGCCCAAGATCGACGACTACCCTTTTACGACCTTGGTGCCCAACCTCGGTGTCGTGGTCGCCGGTGACTTCAGCTTCACGGTTGCCGACGTTCCCGGGCTGATCGAGGGCGCCAGTGAGGGACGCGGTCTCGGATTCGATTTTCTACGCCACATCGAACGGTGTGCCGCCATCGTCCACGTAATCGACTGCGCGACCTACGAGCCAGGCCGCGACCCGCTAACCGATCTCGAGGTGATCGAAGCCGAACTGAAGGCGCATGGCGGGCTGGAGGACCGACCGCGGCTCGTCGCTTTAAACAAGATCGACATCCCGGACGCCAGGGAGGTGGCCGAAATGGCCTCCGGGGACTTGTACGATCGAGGGCTGCACGTCTTCCCGATCTCAACCAGAAGCGGCGAAGGGTTGCGGGAGTTGATCTTCGCAATGGCCCAACTGGTCAAGGCGCGTCGTGATTCGGCGCCACCGCCTCCGCCGAAGCGGATCGTCATTCGGCCAAAGCCGGTTGATGTTCCGGCCGAGTTCAGTGTCGAGCGTGAGGCTGAACTCTGGCGGGTTCGCGGCGAGAAGCCGGAGCGGTGGGTACAGCAGACCGACTTCTCGAACTCCGAGGCTGTTGGTTACCTTGCCGACCGGCTCAACCGGATTGGCATCGAAGACCGGCTGCTGGAACTTGGCGCCCAGCCAGGCGATGGTGTTGCGATCGGTGGGGCGAACGCCGTGATCTTCGACTTCGCCCCTCAGGTCGAGATCGGCGCGGAGATTCTCAGCCGCCGCGGCGAAGACCAGCGGTTGATTGAAGAACGACCCGCCGCACGGCGTCGGCGTGAGAAGGATCGGGCCTACCACGCCGACGAGGAGATTTCTGACGTGGAGCTGGGCTCAGAGGGCGATGATGCGTGACGAGCTGGCGGGCGCGCGGCGCGTCGTAGTCAAGGTTGGTTCATCGTCGCTGACGACCGCCGAGGGAGGTATCGACCCGCGACGGATCGAGCAGCTTGTCGCGGTGCTCGCAGCCGCGAGGTTGGCGGGCCGGGAAATTGTCCTGGTGTCATCAGGTGCCATCGCCGCCGGGCTCTCACCGCTCGGACTCAGAATCCGACCTCGTGACCTCGCCACTCAGCAAGCGGCTGCATCCGTCGGGCAGGGTCTGCTGATGGGCTACTACACGCAGCTGTTCAACGCGTACGGGCTTGACGTTGGTCAGGTCCTGCTCACGGCCGACGACGTCACGCGCCACTCGCACTATCGCAACGCGTATCGGACCTTCGGCCGGCTGCTGGAACTCGGCGTGGTGCCGATTGTCAATGAGAACGACACGGTTGCCACGCATGAGATCAGATTCGGTGACAATGATCGACTCGCTGCGTTGGTGGCACATTTGGTCCACGCCAATGCGCTGATCTTGTTGAGCGACGTCGATGCGCTCTACACCATGAATCCGGTCAAGCCGCAGGCGCGCAAGATCAACGAGGTGGGGGGTGAGACGGACCTTGCCGATGTCGACATCGAAACCCGGGGTACTGCGGTTGGCACCGGGGGAATGATCACCAAGATCGATGCGGCGCGAATCGCGACCTCGGCCGGGATTCCGGTCGTACTGACTACCGCGGAACAGGCAGCAGCAGCCCTGGCGGGTGAGCCGGTCGGCACGCTGTTCCATCCCACAGGCCGCAGGCGACCGACCCGGCTGCTTTGGCTGCGGCATGCCAGCGACGCGCGCGGCACTCTGGTCCTAGACGCCGGGGCTGTCCGGGCGCTCACCCAACGCAAGGCCTCGTTGCTTCCAGCCGGCATCACTGCCGTACGCGGCCAGTTCTCCTCTGGCGAGCCGGTGGAGCTAGTCGGTCCGGATGGATTGGTTGTCGCTCGCGGGCTGGTGAACTACGACTCGGATGAGCTGCCCGCCCTGTTGGGCCGTAGCACCCGGGATCTCGCTGCCGAGCTGGGTGCCGGCTACGACCGCACGGTTGTGCATCGCGACGCGCTAGTCGTCATCGAGGGAGCCGAGACCAGCGCGTGACTTCCGCCTGATATCAAATTTCCGACCATTGCGGACTTTTCGGTACGAGATCTGGTTACTAGGTGTCGATTTTCCGACCGGTGCAGAGTTTCAAGTCCGCAAGTGGTGACTGAGATGTCGAATTGCCGACCAAAGCGGAGTTTTGATTGGAGGTCTGGTTAACGGGTGTCGAATCTCCGACCGGTGTCGAGTTTTCGGGCTCGACTGTCGTGACTGAGGGTCAATTTTCCGACCTCTGCGGACTTGTCGGGGACGTGTCGGTGACTTGTCAGTGCCGTGCGGCACGATGGTTAGCACAATGACCACACTTTTCTTCG
>JAICEV010000257.1 GCA_025923975.1 Propionibacteriaceae bacterium | reverse complement strand
GAAGGTCACTCTGGTTGGAAACTCGATGGGTTGTCCGGTCATCTGTGAGTTTGCCTACGAATATCCGGATCGGCTCGAGCGAGCGATTCTGGTGTCGCCTGCCGGAGGCATCCACAACCAACCGCTACCGCGTGCGGTACGGCAGCTCAGCCGCGACGGTCTGCGGGAACCGGTCCGGCTGTTACGCGTCGCCGTCCCGGACTACCTGCGGTTCGGCGTTCCGAGCACCTTCCGGATGTTCCGTGCCCTCACGCAGTATCCAGCGTTGGACCGGCTGCTCGCATTAGACAAGCCAATGCTGGTCATTGCCGGGAGCCGGGACCCGTTGCTCCCGGGACCGGCGCGGATACAGGAAGTCGCCAGTCAGACCGAACACCATGGCGTCTTTGTTGTCATCGACGGCGCGGCGCACGCCATCAATTTCTCTCATCCCGGAGAGCTGGCTAATGTCATCCGGCTGTTCATGGCCGACAAGCCCATCGTCGACGACCCGAACTCTCCTGGGAACGCACGCGCCTACGAGCTCCACCGAGGCATACACGCACCGAAGCCGATTGACGGATGACGGAAGCCGACTTGTCAGCGTCGGTGGTCGTTGTAGCCACCACCGCCGCTGACAAGTCGGCGGCTCGCAATCAGGGGCCGCGCCTACACTCGCTGCGATGGACTTTTGGAGGGGCTGGCCTTATCCGGTGGCCGTGGCCGCATTGTTCGTCGTCGTCATGCTGCGAGCAGGCGGAACCTATGCGCTCGGTCGGGCGGCGCGAGAGGGCGTACGCAGGAGCCGGCTCGCTCGTCTCATGGCCAAACCTCGGTTTGCTCGGATGCAGCAGCTGGTGGCCCGCTGGGGAGCGCCGGTGGTGATCGTCTCGTTCTTGACGGTCGGGATTCAGACGCTGGTCAATTTGGCGGCTGGGGTAATGCGGATGCCGCTGCGACGCTACATTCCAGCGCTCATCGTCGGTTCGATCCTGTGGGCATTTCTGTACGCGACGGTCGGGTTCGCTACGTTCGCTGGTTGGCGGCAGATGTATGAGCTATCGCCGACGGCCGCCATCATCATTCTCGTGATACTGCTTGCCGGATTGGCCGCCTACATCGTCTGGCAGGTCCGGCATCGCGATGATGAAGGTGAGCGCGAGCCCGCTAACTTGGGGGCGTGACCAGCCCATTTGCGCCTGACCTGTGGCATGAGGTGAAAGATTTCGACTTCACCGACATCACCTATCACCGTGCCAACGAAGCCCCCGTGGTGCGGATCGCCTTTGACCGGCCGGAGGTCCGCAATGCCTTCCGGCCGCACACCGTCGACGAGCTCTACGCTGCCCTGGACCATGCCCGGACCTCCTCCGACGTGGGTGCTGTGCTGCTTACCGGCAACGGGCCTTCGCCCAAGGATGGCGGATGGGCGTTCTGTAGCGGTGGTGATCAGCGGATCCGCGGGCGCGCCGGGTACCAGTACGACTCGAGAGCAAAGGGCGATGCCGCCGCCCTTGGCCGGTTGCACATTCTCGAGGTGCAGCGGCTGATCCGCTTTATGCCAAAGGTCGTGATCGCACTGGTCAACGGCTGGGCGGCCGGTGGCGGACACAGCCTGCATGTGGTGTGCGACCTGAGCCTTGCCAGTGCCGAACACGCCCGCTTCAAGCAGACCGATGCCGATGTCGGCTCCTTTGATGGCGGCTTCGGGTCGGCATACCTGGCTCGGCAGGTTGGGCAGAAGGTAGCGCGGGAGATCTTCTTCTTGGGCGAGACCTACTCAGCTGAGGACGCGTACCGGATGGGCATGGTGAACCGCGTGGTGCCCCACGCCGAGCTGGAGGCAGTCGGCCTGGAGTGGGCCAAGATCATTTGCGGCAAGAGTCCGACTGCCCAGCGCATGCTCAAGTTCGCGTTCAACGCGATTGATGATGGACTGATCGGACAACAGGTGTTCGCAGGCGAGTCGACTCGACTGGCGTACATGACCGACGAGGCTGTCGAGGGCCGCGACGCCTTCCTCGAGAAGCGCCCCCCCGACTGGACCTCCTTCCCCTACTACTACTGACTCCCTCACATCACCGACTTGTCAGCGTGGGTGGTCGCTATGACGACCACCGACGCTGACAAGTCGGCGTTAGACGACGCCGTAGAGGCGGTCGCCGGCGTCGCCGAGGCCGGGAAGGATATAGCCGACATCGTTGAGCTTCTCGTCCAGGCCGGCCAGCACCAGGGTGCAGGGGACGTGCAGCTCGTCAAGCAGTTGGTTGAGCCGGGCGATCCCCTCCGGAGCGGCGATCAAACAGATGCAGGTGATGTGATCAGCGCCGCGCTTGACCAGGAATTGCACCGCCGATGCGAGCGTGCCGCCGGTCGCGAGCATGGGGTCGAGGATGTAGCACTGTCGCCCGGTCAGGTCGTTGGGCAGCCGCTCGGCGTAGGTGGTCGCTACCAGGGTTTCCTCGTTTCGCACCAGGCCGACGAATCCGACTTCGGCGGTGGGGATCAGCCGCGTCATGCCCTCGAGCATGCCGAGGCCCGCTCGCAGGATGGGCACCACCAACGGCCGCGGCGTTGACAGCTTCACCCCGACGGCGGTCTGCAGCGGCGTCTGAACAGTGTGGGGACTGACGCGGACGTCGCGAGTTGCCTCGTACGCGAGCAAGGTGACCAGCTCTTCGGTCAGGCGGCGGAAGGTCGGAGAGTCGGTGGTCTCATCCCGCAGCACAGTGAGCTTGTGAGCGACCAGCGGATGGTCGACGATGCGTAGTTCCACGCTGGAACCGTAGCGAGGGAAGGAGTGAGATTGGGTATCGGACTCGTGTCCGGGCGAGGTGTCTGACACGATGGAGCGGGTTTGCGATGCTGCGGAGGAGGGGAGTCATGTCGGAGTTCGACGACGAGGAGTACGAGTCGTTCGAGCTGGACGGCGCGGGCAGGAGCGCTGACTCGGTCAAAGGGTCGGCAGATAAGGATGAAGAGTTCGACGACGACCTCGAGGATGATGAAGATTTCGACGAGGTTGATCTTGAGGATGCCGCCGACGACGAGATCGATTTTGTACTGGCGGCGTACCGGGAGGACGGCCAGCCGTACGTGCAGTCGCTGGGCAAGGACCTCGCCAACGACCTCGAGGAGTTGATCATCCAGTTACGTCGCTTGCCGGGTGACGCCGGTGCGCTGGGGTTCGTCAGCCTTGTCGAAGAGGTGTTTGTGATCGCTCGGGTGCGTGGTCAACACGTTCAGGTGCTGCTGTCCGACGCAGCGGCGGCGAGCGACTGGCCGATTGCCCGAGACGTCGTCGACTACCTCGGCGAGGAGCCTTTGGAGGACGACGAGGAAGAAGGGGAGCCGATCGGCGACCTGGGCATTGTTGCTGATCTTGGCCTGAGTGACTTCGACATGGGTGCCATCATCGACAACCTCGATTTGAGCAGCGTCGACATGCTGATCGAGATCGCTGACAAGATCAAGCTCAACCCGCCGTTCCGCAAGGCCGCCGAAGCAGCTGTGGGTGAGTGAATTCAGCGGGCTGAGCCAGTGGGACGACTCCATGCGACTGGCGCTCGATCAGGCCCGAATGGCCGCGATGCACGGCGATGTGCCGGTAGGCGCCATCATCATCGACCAGGCTGGCAGCGTGCTGGCGGCCGCTGCCAACGAGCGGGAAATTAGACATGATCCGACGGCGCATGCCGAGATCCTGGCGCTGCGGGAGGCGTCCAGGCGGCTGCGATCTTGGCGGTTGACGGGCCTCACGCTGATCGTCACCCTCGAGCCCTGCACTATGTGCGCCGGCGCCCTCGTACTGGCTCGGGTTGCGCGGCTCATCTTTGGCGCCTTCGACCCGAAGGCTGGTGCGGTCAGCTCCCTGTTTGACGTCGTTCGTGACCCGCGCCTCAACCATCGCGTCGAGGTCCGTGGCGGCATTCTGGAGGCCGAGTGCGGCGCCGTGCTGAAGGACTTCTTCGCTGGCCGCTGAACGTGTTCACGTCATCAGCTAAGCCCTGGATGAGAGCTCGACAAGTGCCCCGGCCCGTGCAGCGCAGCACCTTGGTAGTCTCTCCGGCGGTGGCGTGTCTGAGCGGCCTAAAGAGCGCGCCTCGAAAGCGCGTGAGGGGCAACCCTCCGCGGGTTCAAATCCCGCCGCCACCGCCGATCTCAAGTCAAGACGCCGGCTACAGCCCCTGGGCTGAGCCGGCAGTCGTGCATCTGGGTGCTTGTGATCGCAGACGTCCTGATCTGGGCGTGAGTGTTGGGTTTCTGGGTGCTTGTGATCGCAGACGTCCTGATCTGGGCGTGAGTGTTGGACTTCTGGATGCTTGTGATCGCAAACAACCCAGATGGGCAACGGAATGCGACCATGAGCTAGCGGGAGTCGCTTCTGCGCGTGAGGCCGTCGGTCAGCTTTCGGCTATCAAAGGAGACGCCCGTAAGCCATCCCCAGAGATCGAGGACTCGGACTGCGCCTGCCGGGTCGGTCTGACGCCGTACCACTTCTCGCGCGTTGTCCGTCGAAATCCATGCATCCACCGAAGCGTCACTGGTTCTCGGAGAGGCCCGTTGACCGTCTTGTTTCGCGCTCACCAGATCAGCGATCTCACGAAGCTGATCGGCGGTGCTAGCTCCCAGGCGGTCCAGGTCAGCAGCAGCCCGTGGCCAAGCCAACGGCACACGTGTGCCATGCATGCGACGAAGCGTCTGACCACCTCGCACGACCTCCTGGGCGAGTCCCAGGACCCCCAACCAGTCGACGTGGTCCGATGTGCTTTTGAACTCTGATCGATATTGCGCATACGTCGAATGAGCCAAGATCAGGTAATGCACGGCCAGACTCGCGGTGTCTTGTTGGCCGGACGCCGCGGTCCCACGATGGGTCAACGACCCCACGGTCGACTCAAGATCGTTTGCTACGGCGTTCAGAGTCACCTTGGCGGTGCGGCGCATTTCGCCCGTTGCGCCGCGTGGCCACACGAGTAGGCCTACGACGGCACCGAGGAGACCGCCCAGCACAACGTCGAGAATGCGAACCTCGGCAAGCCGCCAGGACACGGGTGCCATTTGGGCGAACAACATTGCAACGAGCAGCGTAAACATGGCCTGGCCTGCAACCGGACCCGCCAGCGGCCCGGCGGCCAACGCGAAGAACATGATGAACGGGAAAGCCACCTCATACACCACCGAATCCGCACCGGCCAGCGCCAGCACCGCCGCCGCCACCAATCCGCCAGCAATGGTTCCGAGAAATGCGGGAACGACTGCGGCACGTGTGGTAGCTACTGAGGTACGCATCAAAGTCAGCGTTGCCAGCAGCATCCAGAAACCGTGGGACAGGTCCAGCACACCGGCTATCAGCCGCGCAGCGGCTAGCCCGAGAGCTAGCCGGACTGCGTTCTGAAAGAAGACCGATCGCGGAGTGAAGTGACCACGGAACCGCCTAAACCAAAGCGCTGGCGCAGAGCGGTCTCCGTACCAGAACGGTTCTGCAAGTGACCGCGTCGGCTCGTGAACGCGGCCGCCGCTCATGATTCGGGTCGCCACGACCAGGTCCCGGGTCTCAACGGCAAGCTCCTCGACTACCACGGCAAAGCGCAGCTGGGTCCGTAGGTCATG
>JAICEV010000256.1 GCA_025923975.1 Propionibacteriaceae bacterium | reverse complement strand
TGCTTGATGCCGTACGGGCCAGCCGCGAATTCCTGCTCAGCAATCGGACTTGATGATGCCTGGTCAGGTCGGGATCGGGGTTATCGGTGCCGGCACCATCAGCGACACCTATCTGGAAAACCTCACGGGCTTCGCCGACACCGATGTGTTGGCCATTGGCGACATCTTCCCCGAAGCTGCCAAAGAGAAGGCCGCAAAGTACGACGTCGCTACCTCTGGTGATGTTGCTGTTGTCCTCGACCACCCAGGCGTCGAAATCGTGGTCAATCTCACCATCCCGGCGGCTCATGCCGAGGTCGCGAGCCAGGTGATCGCGGCAGGCAAGCACGTATGGAACGAGAAGCCACTGGCGCTGGATCGGGTCAGCGGGCAGAGCTTGCTTCGCGACGCTGAGGCGGCTGGGCTGCTGGTTGGTTGCGCCCCGGACACCTTTCTCGGCGAAGGACTCCAAGCGGCCTGTCGGCTTACCGAGCAGGGCATGATCGGGACGCCGCTAACGGCACTGGCGCTGCTGCAGCTTCCTGGACCGGAGTCGTGGCATCCCAACCCGGCCTTCCTGTATGCGGTGGGCGCTGGCCCCCTCTTCGACATTGGGCCGTACTACCTCACTGCGGTGGCACAGGTGTTCGGCCCCGTCTCCTCTGTTGCTGCCCTTGGTTCGAAGGCTCGGGAACGGCGGGTGATCGGCTCCGGGCCGAAGGCAGGCGAGGAGTTTGACGTCATGGTGCCCAGCCATGTGAGTTCGCTGGTTCAGTACGAGTCCGGCCAATCCGCGCAGGCCATCTTCTCTTTCGATTCGGCGCTTCCGCGTACTCTGCTGGAGGTCAACGGGACCGAGGCAACAATGCTATTTCCCGATCCGAACTACTTCGATGGCGATATTGCCATCAGACGGCGTGATCGCGATGAGTGGGAGAAGGTGGCCACCACGACGGCGAAGTCCTCCCGCGGCACTGGAGTTCTCGATATGGCCCGCGCACTCCGCGAAGGACGACCGCACCGCGCGCAAGGGCTGTTGGCCTATCACGTCCTTGACACCATGATCACGATCACGGAGTCAGTCGAGTCGCGGGCCTTTGTCGAGGTTGCCAGCTCGGTCGACAAGCCGCCGCTACTACCAGAAGATTGGGATCCGCTGGAACGCACGCTGTAGGTCCGTTGTCGCGGGTTAGCAGGACAATGAACCCGTGAGTGACGTGGTCGATATGTACCGGCCGAGCGAGGAGCATGAGGCATTCCGTGCCGCGGTCCGCGAACTTTGCGAGGAGAAGGTCGCTCCAAATGCCGCAGAGGCCGATGAGTTGGCAGAGTTCCCCAAGGCATCGTTTGAGGCGCTGGTGGCGGCCGACTTTCATGCGCCGCATATTCCAGAGGAGTACTCAGGCGTCGGGGCTGACGCGTTGGCAACCGTGATCGTCATCGAGGAAGTGGCTCGCGCCTGTGCCGCCACCTCACTCATACCGGCCGTCAACAAGCTGGCCACAATGCCTTGGCTGCTCGCCGGATCAGAAGAGATCAAGCAGACCTACCTACCGCCGATCGCCCGCGGGGAAGCGATGGCGTCCTATTGCTTATCTGAGCCGGAATCTGGCTCAGACGCAGCAAGCATGCGCACTCGGGCTGTAGCCGACGGCGATCACTTCTTGTTGCACGGCGTCAAACGCTGGATCACCAACGCCGGTCTGTCGGAGTTCTACACGGTGTTCGCGGTGACCGATCCTGAAGCACGCTCCAAGGGCATCAGTGCCTTCATCGTTGAGAAGTCCGACGCCGGTGTCTCCTTTGGCGCTCCGGAGAAGAAGCTCGGCATCAAGGGTTCTCCGACTTGTGAGATGTATCTGGACGGCGTACGCATCCCCGAATCCCGCATGATCGGTGCCGAGGGAACCGGTTTCGATACAGCGATGCGAACGCTCGACCACACTCGTGTCACCATTGCGGCGCAGGCAGTGGGCATTGCCCAGGGCGCTCTCGACTATGCGCTTTCCTACGTCAAGGAGCGCAAGCAATTTGGCAAGGCGCTTGCTGAATTCCAGGGCTTGCAGTTCATGCTCGCCGACATGGGCATGAAGCTGGAGGCGGCCCGTCAGCTCAGCTACGCCGCGGCTGCCAAGTCCGAGCGCGGAGACGCCGATCTGACCTATTTCGGGGCGGCGGCGAAGTGCTTCGCCTCCGATGTCGCGATGGAGATCACCACGGACGCGGTGCAGCTGCTCGGAGGTTACGGCTATACCAAGGACTTTCCGGTTGAGCGGATGATGCGGGATGCGAAGATCACCCAGATCTATGAGGGCACCAACCAGATCCAGCGCATTGTGATGGCTCGTCAGCTTCTTGCTGGGCTCACGCACTGATGTCATCTTCTCCTCTTGACATCACGGCAAATCAGATCATGCTGGAGGCATGGCTTCGCGAACAGTGTTTCCATTGCGCTGGCGCAATGAGAGGCTTCGTGCCCTTACAGCCGAAGTTGCCTCTCGATTGGGCATCAGCCAAAACGAGCTGATCGAGCAGGCAATCGAACACGAGGTGGTCGCTCGGGGCGCGATGCTAAGCGACGATCTTCGGGCCGCCGCTGACCGGTTGGCCGAGCTCACCCAGGAGCAATATGAACGTATCCAGGCCCGCGGTGTGGAAAGTTTCATCGCTGGCGAGGGCCTGTCTGAGCCGGTTCAATCTCGAATGACGCCGCGGGCTGCGGCAGTCGACAGCGTTGCAGTGGATCGTCCCGCAGTTGCCCGTGACGTCACAGCGATCTACAGATCGGCGCGCGCCGAGCTGGCATGACGGCTCCATCGTGGCAGGAGGACGACCCGAAGACTCTTTCCCTCATCCAGGGAAACGTCGCGCAGCTGATCACTGAGCTGCGTGCCACTGCCCCCGCGCGACTCCTGCCGACTTGCGAGGAATTGTGCCGCTGGCATGCCTGGGTCTACGTGGGATGTGAGGTGCCGGTGGCCGGCTATGCCGGGCATTTTCGCGGCGATCCAACAGTTCCGGAACTTATCGATTATGAGGTTGGCCTCGGCGCCCGGCTGAAGGACGGCAACCTGGAAAAGATGGGAGTCTGGGCGCGCAGAGTGGGCAACGAAATGAACGCGGTGCTTGCTGGTCTCAATGCCGTCTTTGCTGAGCTTGATACGCGGCTGCCGGTCGGGAAGTCGCCGAGTACGGCTGATCAGATCCTTGAGGTGATCAGTTTCGCGGCGCTCGCCCATGGTGAATTCCTGCGAGTTCACCCGTTCGCCAACGGAAACGGTCGTATCGCCAGGCTGCTTGTCGCGTTCATCTGTCTGCGGTATGGACTACCGATGTTCCTGCATATCAAGCCTCGGCCCGAGAGCGACGATTACATCCGTGCCAGCCGCGACTCGATGGGCCGACCACCAGATTTTGTGGGCAATCACACAACCACGACTGCCGTCTTCGCACACATGCTTGCCGAGGAGCTTGCTAGCGAGCGGGTGGCGTAAAGCGGGTTCATGCTTCAAGCGCCAGCCGTCTCAAGACGCACAACGACTGCCATAGGCGTCTCAAGATGCCTCTTTTGGCGCTATGAGATGGACGACGCGTCTGTGCTAGCCGCGAGGTGAGAGCCCGGCCCTTCGATACGCCTCGTCGATCAGCTCAGCATTCGCAACCGAGTCATCGACCCGCGAATGCCTCGGCTCGGGATCGGTCGCGGGCGGCCACGGCAACCAGCCTGTGGCCGAGCACTCGTGAAGGATCGACGATTCCGTCGTCGGCAATGCGTGCGGCGCCGAAAATGCCGATCTTGAGCGGGGCCATCAGCGGGGAACCGTTACCGCGGTGCCACTGGCCGCGCTCCTGACGATGGCTTCCTCGACCCGCATGTTTCGCAGCCCGTCGGCGAACGTTGCCTGACGAGGCAGTCGGTCCAGTCCGGCAATCTCGTCGAGGAAAGCACGCGCCTGATAGGTAAAGAACTCTTGCCCTCCGTGGCCGATGCCGGCAAAGGGCATGGATTGGGCAGCTGCAATGTAGGGATGATCAGGTCCGATGATCACCCGCCGCCAGCCGTTTGTAGCGCGATTTGGCGCATTATCGACGTATCCGAACTCGGCGTTCGCAGAAAGGTCGAAGCTCGCTGCGGCCTTGGTGCCGAAGACCTCGAACCCCAGACTGTTGGGATGGCCGAGCGCCACACGGGAGATGGAGAACGTGCCAGCGGCGCCGTTGGCAAACTCTGCGACGAACATAGCGATGTCCTCGTTGGTGACCGGCTTACGCTCATCGCTGACGGCTCCTCCGGCGGCGTGGCCCAGCGCCGCACCAAGGGGCACCGGCCGGTCCTTGATCAGGATCGGCAGCACCGCTCCATTGATTCTTACGATCGTGCCGCAGAGCTGCTCGGCCATGTCGACCAGGTGACTGCCGAAATCGGCGAGCGCCCCCGTACCAAGTGGACCCTCGTAACGCCAGCTTGTCGGCGCGTCCGGGTCTGCGGAGTAGTCGCACCAATAGCGGCCGTTGAAGTGCTGGATCTCACCAAGTGCTCCGGTCGTGATCTGCTCACCGATGGCGCTGACGGCAGGGGAGCGACGATAGGAGAATCCGCATGCTGCCACGAGGCCGGACGCGTCCGCGGCCTTGACCATGGACTCGGCATCTTCCACAGTCGACGCGAGCGGCTTTTCGCACAGCACATGCTTGCCTGACGCCAACAGCGCCTCGGCGATGTCGCGGTGCAAGTGATTGGCAACCACGATGCTGACGGCATCGATATCGTCGGCGTCCACGATGGCCTGCCAACTGCTTTCGGCGCGTTCGAAGCCATAGCGATCTCTGGTGTGGTTAGCGAAGTCCGTGTTGACGTCGGCAATGGCCACCAGACGAACCGGTGGCGCATCGGTGCCGAAGACCGTCTGGGCTGTGCGGTAGGCGTGTGCGTGAGAGCGTCCGGCCATGCCGGCGCCGACGACAGCTACCCCGACCGATTCAGTCATGATGATCGGCCCTCTTTTCAGACTGCTCGTGCGCAGCCTGCGTTCGTCCGTTGCTCGTCAGCGTCCCGATGCCCTTCAGGCGTGGCGCGCGAGGCGTCTCAGGACGGACAACGAGCGTCGTTGGCGTCTCAAGATGCCTCGTCAGCCATCTCGTGGCGGCTAACGCGCCTGTCGGGCAGAGCTAAGAGGGAGCAAGGCCGGCCCGCCGGGCGGCATCGAGCAGGACCCCGGCGGCCACTTCGAGACCCTCGATGCGGCCGAGCGAGACGTCCTCATGTTCGATGTTGACGAGCATGTCGGGGTCGACCACGTGTAAGGCGGACAGCCAGGTCGCCCAGTAGACGGCGTCATGCCCCCGACCGAGTGCGACGAAGTCCCACGCGGCGTCCTTCGGCCACTCGTTGGCCCACTCGTCGCCGCCGAGATTCGTACGCGCCTCATCCGGGCTAAGGCGGCGGAAGCGGTTGTCGAGCACACCGTAGACAGCGGCGGCCGGATTGATGCGTACGTCCTTCGCGGCCGCGATGAACACCAGCGGGCCGAGGTCTTGGACCACCGCTACCGGGTCCATCCACTGCCAAAACAGGTGCGAGGCGTCAAGCTCCACGCCGACGTTGGTAGCGCCGGTGC
>JAICEV010000255.1 GCA_025923975.1 Propionibacteriaceae bacterium | reverse complement strand
TCATGATCAGCCGGATAGCCGACCTCCTCCAAGGTCAGTCCGGCCGCCGGCATTACTGGGATCGCCGAGTCGCGGATCTCCCGCTCGGTGATCGTGGCGAGCCATTGATGATCACGCTGGCCAGTGGCGACAGCCACCAGCGCCCCGATGAGCGACCGCACCATCGAGTGACAAAACGCATCGGCGCGTACCGTGCACTCGATGACACCGGCCATCGGACCGGATGGTACGCGGCTACTCGTCAGCTCGAGCAGGGTCCGAACGGTGCTCGCCCCCTCTCGCCGGCGACAGAAAGCGCCGAAATCCTTCAGGCCGAGCAGACTTGCCGCTTCCTCGTTCAGCCGACCAAGATCGACTTCGGGGCGTACCTGGGCGATCTGATAGCGAGAGAGCGGATCCGGAGGCAGACCTGCATCGCTCACGCGGTAGACGTAGCGCCGCCAGATCGCTGAAAACCGGGCGTCGAATCCGGGTGGCGCTGCTGATATCCGGCGTACCACACAGTCGCCGCCGAGAACTCTATTGAGCCGCCTGGTTAGCGCGTCCCCGCCGTCACTGATCGCCGTCGGGTCTAGATCAACGTGCGCGACTTGGCCTCGAGCATGCACTCCGGCGTCGGTCCGACCGGCGCAGACCAGTTGAGGCGGCGCGTCCAGTCGAAGAACTCGGGTGATCCAGCTCTCCAGCTCTCCTTGCACCGTGCGCCGTCCGGTCTGGGCGGCCCAGCCTGAGAAGTTCGTCCCGTCGTAGCTGAGGTCGAGCCGCCATCGCACCGTGGACGGTTCGACCGGCTCAGCCGACACGGCGATAAGCAAGGTCGAAGATCTGCCGGCCCGCGTCCAGCCCTCGTTGCTCGAAGTGGGTGATCGGCCGCGTGGCCCACCGCGGCGCCCAGCCGTCGGGATGCACATTCGCCAAGCACGGGTTGCTGTCCAGAACCTCCCGGATCCGGTCCGCGTAGTCCGCCCAGTCAGTCGCAATCCGCCAGATCCCGCCCGGTTTCATCCGAGCAGCAGACAGCGCGGCGAACTCCGGGGTCAGCAGCCGGCGCTTGTGGTGGCGCGCCTTGTGCCAGGGATCAGGGAAGAACAGCCAGATCTCGGCGACCGATTGGTCTGGTAGCAGATACTCCAAGGCAGCCACGGCGTCCGCCTCGACAATCCGGACATTGTCAATGCCCGTCCTCACCAGCTGAGCCAGCATGCGCGCGATCGCAGGCTGGTAGACCTCAATGGCCAGCAGGTTGGCTTGCGGGCGCGCGGCCGCCATCGGAATCAGGGACTCGCCGGCGCCGGGACCGATCTCCACGATCAGATCTGCCTCGCGTCCGAACGCTTCGATGAGATCCACCGAAACAGCCGGGTGGATCGAGGTTGATGTGTCCATCCGGGGCACGTCCACGACGAACTGATTGCGATGGGTCTCCCACGCGCGCCGCTGGTTAGGGCGCATGCGGTTACTGCGGCGCACGAACGAGACAACTTCCCGCCGTGCCCGCAGTTCCGTTCGCTCCACAGCCGACCCCATCATGATCTTGGCCAATCTAGTACGCGGCTCTTAGTGGCGGCGTCTTACTTGGGTCACCTCTACATCAAATTTCCGACCGGTGCGGGGTTTTCGGTCACTCATCCGCCTCATGAGGACCGAATCTCCGACCAATGCGGAGTTTCGGTCAGGAATGAGGGTGCCGAGCAGACGCGGACGCAAAAAAAGAGAGTTGGAAGCGGAGAGCATCCGGCAACTAGCTCGAGATGTCCTTGGTTGACAGCCTCGCCCAGGCGGCGAGCCAGAAAACGCTCGCATACACCAAAGCTGTGATCAGTCCGCGCTTAATCGATTCGGTGGCAATGGGATCTCGCAGCAGGTCAGCGAATGCGGTCCACCAATGTGTCAGCAGCCACGGATGCAGCCAGGCCAACTGTGAGATCGAGTCGAGGATGAACATGAAAACATTCACCAGCACGATCGCGATGGTTGCGCCTATCGGCTGCTCCGTGAGAGTCGAGACGAACAATCCGATCGCGCCCAGTGCAGAGAACTGGGCCGCGAGGTACAACGAGCTCAGGGCCAGCCGCCACATTCCATCGGCCATCGAGGTTTGAGTCCCGGAGAGCAGGGTCATATCGCCGCCGCCGAAAAGCGCCAGGCCCATGATCACTCCCACGATCGCTACCAGGAACGTCGCCGCGAGCGCGAAGATCACAATGGCGGCGTACTTGATCACCAGCAGCCGGGTGCGTCCGGCTGGGATCGCCAGCAGGTAACGCAAGGTACCGAGGTTGGCCTCGCCCGCGACTGCGTCGCCGGAGATGGCGCTGACCGCTAACGGCAAGAACAGCGGCAACTCCAAGGCGAGGGCGGCAAAGGCCACGAACAGCCCATTGCCGGTGATCGCGCTAACGAAGGGAGGGCCGTCGCCCTGGCCCGGCGCCGAGACTCGTACCGCGACAGCCAAGATCACCGGAACTACGGCGAGCACGCCCATCCCCGCGAGGTTGCGCCGGCGACCGAAGATGATCTTGAGTTCCGACCGGAGGAATCGGGTGGATACCCGTGCCCGCGGTGGGTTCTTTACGAGGAGGAGCTCAGCCGCTGACATCAAAGCCCTCCCCGGTCAGGAACACAAACACATCCTCGAGGCTTGGCTGCAGTACCGCGAACCCCAGCACTGGTACGTCCGCGTTCACCAGGTTGGGCATGATCTTTTCGACCGCCACCTCACCCAGCGTTGCAGTTACATATCCGGGCGAGATTGCGATATCGCTCAGACCTAGCTCCGCCAGCACCTGCGCCGCCTCCTCGCTTCGGTCAGTGTCGACGCGTACGGTCTGCACTGTGCTGGAACGCAGCTCGCTCAGCGGTGCCTGCGCCACTAGCCGGCCTTCATACATCACGCCCACATGGCTGCAGATCTGCTCCACCTCTGCGAGCAGGTGACTGGAGACGAGCACGGTGGCGCCGGCGCGGGCAAGCTCGGTAATGAGGTGCCGGACCTCCCGGGTGCCCTGCGGATCGAGCCCGTTGGTGGGCTCGTCCAACACCAGCAAGTCACGCGGCATCAAGAGCGCATTCGCGATCGCCAGTCTCTGACGCATACCGAGTGAGTACGCCCGATAGCGCTTCTCAGCGGCGGCCAGCAATCCGACTCGGTCGAGAGCCGAGTCGATTCGCGACCTGGAGTCTCGCGGGTTGCTGTAACGATCGGCCGCATCGAGCCTGGCCAGGTTGGCGCGCCCGGACAGATAGGGGTGGAATGCCGGACCCTCCACCAGCGAGCCGACGCGCCGGAGCACGGCAGGGGCGCCAGCCCGCAATGAAGAGCCAAACAGCGAAATCTCACCGGCCGTCGGGGAAATCAGGCCAAGAAGCATCCGGATCGTGGTGGTCTTGCCGGAGCCATTCGGGCCCAAGAAGCCGTAGACCGCACCGTCCGGGACCTCCAGGTCGATGCGATCGACGGCGATCTGGCGCCGGAACCGCTTGGTTAGCCCGCTGGTGAGGACGGGAGCGGAATCGGCAATGGCAGAGGTCACCTGCTGAGCGCCTGATATATCACGTCTGGTCGTACTGGACCGACAGCCAGCCGGCCGTCGTCGGTCCACACAGCTGAGAAGGCGGTACCAGCGAGCAGCCGCCCCGAACCCCAGGAACCCTGCACCGGCTGCAGCTTGCTGAGGAACGCCTTGAGTTGCTGATCTCTCTCGCTGTTCGAAAGCTCGCCGACCTTGGTGATCGCCACCGCGGTCCAGCCTTTGCCGACGATCGTCCTAGCCTCCTGGCCCTGCTTCCGATCTTGCGTGCTCGGCGTCTGGTCGTTCGGCTGAATCTCGGTCACCTTGGCACCGGGCGGCGGATTGAAGACGAACTCAGCGTCATCGGGTCGAGTGAAGTCCACTGATGTGTACGCAACCTCGAAGACGATCTTGTTGTCTGTGCCGAACACCTGAACGCGCAGTGGGAGCTTGGTATCGCCGTCGATCGCAAGCCGCACTTGGCTGATCAAGGAGTTGGAGTCGTTTGGATCGAGTACCAGCTCATAGGCCTGGCGGCCAGCCACCTCGACGGAACTATCAGCCGTCACGGTCGTGGTGGGCTCAAGCGCCTTCAGCACCCTATCGGCAGCTTCGGTTGGGGTGCTTGGCATACCAGACGGAGTGCTGCCCGGCTGTCCCTGCTGCTCGTCGGTCAGTGTGCGATGGGTCGCCGCATTTTCTTTGCTGGACCAGGTCCAGACGTCCTTGCCGTTCCGGATGATGTCGTACTCGCTATAGGTGCCAAGGACTGCCAGGCGGGCCTTGTCTGGCGCCGAATAGCGGACGCGAAGCGTATGGGTGCCCGACACGAGCGACGTCAGTTCTGGGTCGTCTTGCCCATTCGGGGCCGGAATGGCGGGGATGCCGAGATCGGCGCGTTCTACAACGGTGCCCGAAAGCCCGTCGGTTCTAGCTTGCTGCAGGTCAACCAGTAACTCCTGCGGTGTCCGGGTCGGCAGCTTCTTTTCGGCACTCGCGGTTGTGGCGACCAGTCCAGTTCCCGCGACGACAAGCACAAGGGCCAGCGGCGCCAATATCCGCAGCGCTGGTTTTGAGGCGAAGATTCGCATGTGTTCCATTGTTGTCGGCACTCGCTGTGAGAACCCTGAGGCAGACCGGCTCGCCAAGATGGCCCCTGGTCTCGAACGCCGAACCATACTTGGCGTGTGCGGGTGCTGCTGGTCGATGACGAGGAGCGGATGGTTGCTGCTTTGCGGCGTGGGCTCGCAGCCGAGGGATTCGTCGTGGAAAGTGCAAGCGATGGGATGACTGGCCTGCGGCTGGCCCAACACAACGATTTCGACGCGGTGGTGTTGGACGTCATGTTGCCCCGGCTCTCGGGCTATGAGGTGGTACGCCGGCTCCGAGCTCACGGCAATTGGGTTCCAGTGCTCATGCTCTCGGCGAAGGATGGCGAATACGACCAGGCAGACGCTCTGGACGATGGTGCCGATGACTACCTGATCAAGCCCTTCTCTTTCGTGGTGTTGTTGGCAAGGATTCGAGCGCTGTTGCGCCGCGGCGCCCGAGCGCGGCCAGTTGTGCTGAGCGCGGGAGATGTGAAACTCGACCCCGCAAGCCGCCAGGTCTGGGTCAACGGAATATCGACGGACCTTACACCCCGCGAATTCCTACTGCTGGAGTATCTGATGCGTAATGCCGGCCGGGTGATCGGCAAGGCTGAGTTGCTGGACCATGTCTGGGACAGCGCTTCCGACGTCGCGCCGAACGCCGTGGAGGTCTATGTGGGATACCTGCGACGCAAGATCGGGAACGAGCGGCTCGTCACCGTACGCGGCGTCGGCTACCGGCTCGTGGCCTAAGGCGGGGAACAAGTACGTGAAGAGATTCTGGACGCTGAGTCTGCGGGCTCGACTCATGATCATCGGCCTTGCCGGTGTTGGTATCGCGTTGATCATGGGCGGTCTGACGTTCTTCGGTGCGTTGACCTATACGGTGGACCGCACACTGGACAATGGGGCGCTGGCAAGTGCCGAGGAAGTTGCCGCAATGGTCAACGAGAACCGGTTGCCCGAACCCATTCCGATGTCCGGCGCTCAGGTA
>JAICEV010000254.1 GCA_025923975.1 Propionibacteriaceae bacterium | reverse complement strand
CGACTTGGATGGTCGACAGCTGCCAACTCCGACCGATCGCGTCGTGGGCTTGAACCGAGATCTTCGGCGCGTAGAAAGCAGCCCCGCCTGGGTCGAGGACCAGCTCGAGGCCGGAGGTCTCGGCTGCCTTGCGTAGTGCCTCGGTCGCTCGCTCCCAGTCTTCGTCGGACCCGACCGACTTCTCCGGGTCGCGCGTTGACAGTTCCAGATAGAAATCGGTCAGTCCGAAGTCGGCCAGCAAATCAAGGACGAACTGCAGCAGGGAGATCAGCTCATCTTGCATCTGGTCGACGGTGCAGTAGATGTGGGCGTCGTCTTGGGTCATGCCGCGGACCCGGGTAAGCCCATGCACCACCCCTGACAACTCGTACCGGTAGACGCTGCCGAACTCGAAGAGCCGCAGCGGCAGCTCGCGGTACGACCGTCCCCGGGACCGGAAGATCAGGCAGTGCATCGGGCAGTTCATCGGCTTCAGGTAGTAGTCCTGGCCCTGCCGCTTCAAGCTGCCGTCAGCGTGGCGCTCCTCGTCGACGTGCATCGGCGGGTACATCAGGTCTGCGTAGAAGCCGAGGTGCCCGGAGATGTCAAACAGTTCGGCCTTGCTGATGTGCGGAGTGTTGACAAACTCATAGCCGGCCTCGAGATGGCGCAGCCGCGCGTAGTCCTCCATCACCTTGCGGACCAGCCCGCCCTTGGGGTGGAACACCGCCAGACCGGAACCGATCTCATCCGGGAAGGAAAACAGGTCGAGCTCGACGCCCAGCTTGCGGTGGTCGCGCTTGGCCGCCTCTTCCTGCCGTATCTGGTAAGCCTTGAGCTCTTCGCGGCTCGGCCAAGCCGTGCCATAGAGACGCTGCAGCTGCTTGTTCTGCTGATCGCCGCGCCAGTACGCCGCCGAATTCCGGGTCAGCGCAAACGCCGGAATGTAGCCGGTGTGCGGCACATGCGGGCCCCGGCACAAGTCCTTCCAGGCGATCGAGTCGTCGCGCCGCAGGTTGTCATAGATCGTTAACTCATCGGCACCCACCTCGGCGCTGGCTCCGTCGACGCCGGCGGCCTCGCCCTTGTCAGTGATCAACTCCAGCTTGTACGGCTCAGTCGCCAGCTCGGCGCGGGCATCCTCGTCGCTGACCGTTCGGCGGCGAAAGCGCTGCCGCTCCTTAATGATCTTGGTCATCGCCTTTTCGATCTCGTGGAGATCATCAGGCGTGAAGGGCGATGCCACGTCGAAGTCGTAGTAGAAGCCGTCGGTGATGGGTGGGCCGATGCCCAGCTTGGCGTCGGCATGCAGCGACTGAACGGCCTGTGCTGCGACGTGCGCGGCGGAGTGCCGCAAGATATTGAGCCCGTCCGGGCTGCTGATCGTGACGGGCTCAACGATCGCGCCTTCGGGCAGCGTACGGTGCAGGTCCCACAGCTCGCCATTGACCCGGACAGCCACGACTGTGCGGTCGTCACCGAAGAGATCGAGCCCAGTGGTGTTGGTGTCCGTCACTCGCTGCTGGCTGACGCCGCCTGCTTCGATCGTGATGGACATGCTGGACACGATTGGTTCCCTTTCTCGACATCGCTGGTCCGGGCCCATAAGCCCCGGGTAAGCCTAGACCTCTCGATCCGAAGGCTCGACGGACTTATCAAGGAGTCGATGATTGCCGAACTTGGCTCCGTGACCTCGACTCGACGCTTGAGATATGGTGGGCGTCGCTTAAGCGGGCGATTGGCGCAGTGGTAGCGCGCTTCGTTCACACCGAAGAGGTCACTGGTTCGAACCCAGTATCGCCCACCGTTAAGACCCTAGCCAGCGCGTGATTTTGATTCCGCGAATGATCGTCGGCACGCGATGAGTAACTAACTGAGTAACTACCGACCATCGCCAACCTGTCCGAACAACTCATCCATCACGGTCGCGCCCGTCTGAATGACCGGCCGAATCTGATGCCGATACACGATCTCGGTGACGCTCGTACCGCGGTGGCCGACCAGCTGCGAGATCATCTCGACGGGCACGCCTGCATCCGACAGAAGGGACACGAACGAGTGCCGCAGCTCGCGCGGCGTCCAATCCTTCGGCTCCAGGCCGGGCACCAGCTTGAGAGCACGACGCAAATCACGGCGGACGTTCGCTGGATCCATCTCACTGCCCAGTGCCGTTGCGAACACCAGTCCCGACTCCTTCCATGAAGGCCCGGCGGCCAGCCGATCTGCAGCCTGCTGGACGCGCTGTGCCCGGAGCGCGTCGATGCATCGACCGGGTAATGCAAGGGTTCGCCTTGAGCGTCGCGTCTTGGTATCACCCGTCGCACGCACCGACCGCCATACCTCGATGTACGGGGGACCGGCGGTATTGCCGCCGCACGGCCCTCGAGGTGCACGTGCTTCCAGCGCAACGCCCGCAGCTCCTCAGTCCGTGCGCCGGTCAACAGCGAGACGACGATATACGGGTGTAATCGATCAACTGCGGTCTTGATCAACACATCGTCGGCCTGCTGTGCAGTCAGCGCCTTCGAGGGGCGACCCCGCTGCCCAGTCGGTAGCTCAGTCAGCTCGACCACGTTCCGCCGAACTCGATCCCGTGCCGTGGCCCGCTTTACGGCTCGGTTCAGACATGACCGAATCGCCTGCAGCGTGCGCGTGCTCAACGTGGTCGAAAGCTCCGTCAGCCAGGCATCCACCTCAGTCGCCTTCAGGTCGCGCAGCTTCCGGGCGCCTAACAGTGGGATCACGTGCTTCTCGCAGAGGCGCCGGTTGACCTCCTGGGTCGCCGAGTCCCGGTTGTTCAGCCCGTACGTCAGCCAGTCCTCGACCGCCTGAGCGACGGTGTAGCCGTCATTCGCGACGACAAGGCCGTCCTCCAAATCTCTGAGCAAATGACGCAGCTTGTTCTTCGCCTCCGTCTTGGTCCTCCCGCGACCTCGACGGACGATCCGCTTACCCCGACCGTCGTACCCGATTGTGGCGCTGGCAACCCACCGCTCCCGGGCTGCATCCCAGCTGAGGCCGCCATCACCCTTTGCTCGACGAGTCACGCCGCACCTCCCAGCGATGCGACATACTCCGCGAGCGCGGTGACCGGAACTAGCCGACGTCGGCCCTGCTTGACTGTTCTGAGCTGGCCGGAGCGGATCAGCTCATAGACCGACGAACGGCTCAGCCGCAGGGCGGCCGCAGCCTCGTCAACTCGATACATGAGCGGGACGACCTCAGACACGACAGTCGGGCGCGGCATGATCATGTTCCTTCCCGCTGTCGAGGCGACCCTGCACCGTCGAAGTCGACTGCCGTCCAGACGAGCTCAGCGGAGCGACGCAGCAGCCGGACGACCCCGGCCACCGTCTCCGCGGTGTCCTCAGCATCCATACGTTGCAGGTTCATTCACCCTCCCGTTTCCGCGACACGTATGTCATCGAGCCAGAAAGGACGCCAGACGGCACGAACAGCGCATACCTGTGGAAACCAGTCGTCCTGCAATCCCTAAGGCATGGCCAAGAACCCTGGCGGTCGCACCTGGGAGTGCGCTCAGCCACTGCCGTGCATGTTGGCCGCGGCGGGGATCCTGGTCATCCTGCGGACCCGGCAACTGGCCGCAGTGGACGCGGGATAGGCAGCGGATCGGCCTAGGTAGCCGCCAGCGTCGGCCGTCCCGCGCGGGATCTTCCGGCCGAGCTCAGCGCTGGTATCCGACGAACGATGACCGACCAGCATCCGACGTCCACGCCGCGCAACGCCTGCACTACCGAGGTCGGTTTGCGGAGCGCAGCCCGGGTTCCGCCCGGTAACCTCGGGCGTGAGCACGACCCGGCGCGGCACGCCGATGGCGCTCGATCCTCGCGGTACTCCCGGCTGCTGTCCGGTGATGTGACATGAGCGATGGACAGGAGGCGATCGTCTTTTTTCATTCGCTCTGGCACTGCCGAATGTGAGCCAGACACCGAGTAGTTCACCAGTGCCTCCTCAGGGTCGGCCTCCAGGACGTCCCGATTTTGACAACCGCTTCATTGGTCTGTCTTGATCGCTCTGAACGCGATCAGCCCAATTCCGATGTCGATCGCGAGTGCTAGCACCCACCACGGGGTAAACCTGAGGAGCAGCAGTACCAGGGATATGGCCGCTGATGCCAACGCCGCGTACGGCCACCATGGTTGCCCCAGAAGGTAGCCGCACCCGGAGACAATGAAGCCCAGACCTGCGAGCACGCCAAGCGTGGTGGCAAGGCTCCGCACGTCACCAAGGAGCGGGGAGTGGTGGGGGTCGAAGGGCGCGTTAGTCGATTTCGGGCCAACCAGATTGCCGCGTGGACAAGCCCATGCGCGATCAAGAACAGACCCGCTATCCAACGCACTGGAACCCCCGGTCGGAACGCCTACGTGGATCGTAGTCAAAGCGGACCGCAGGGCACAGGGTGATTAGGATCGCCACCGTTGGCACAGGTCCTGGGCGCATTACCTCTGTGACGAACGCGCGTAGTGCAGCAGCGGCATCGTGCCCCACGCGCAGGTGGGATCGCCGCGATCAGCTGGTGTTCGCCTCGACAAAGTCGGCAATCGTCGCTCGAATCTCGGCCTGGTGTCCGAGCAGCAGGTGCCCCCCGGTGAATCCGACGAACCTGGGGTTTGGGATCCGCTCTGCCATCTCTCGGCCTCCTGCGTTCTCACGTGGATCGTCCACCGCCTGGAAGATCAATGTCGGGCGCGTCACCTGTTCGAACGGCACGTCATTGATACCGGGAACTGTGACCTGATTGTCGAAGCGGATGCCCTCCGTGCGCTGAGAGATCGGCATCGATGCCAGCAGACTCAGCTCTACAGCATCCGCCTTATCTTCCTTGCTCATGCTTTGGATCACCGACTTCGGCATAAGCATGCCGAGCAGAGAGCCGGGAGCGGCCTTGACGGCAGCCCAGTAGACGAAGTCGTGTGTGGCGACCAGTGGCGGGATGGGGTCCGGGACGCGGCCGGGCACCGCTGACGAGAGCAGTATCAGGCCCTGTGTCCGCTCCGGGTATCCGATGCTGAACCACATTGCCGACGGACCACCAGCTGAGTTTCCGACCAAGAAGACGCGGTCGATCCTCAGGTGGTCCAGGAGTTTTTCGTACGCGGCGGCCTGCATCCTCACCGTCGCCTTGGGCGGCAGAGAAGACCCGAGGTAGCCGAAGCGGGAGACGCAGATGAACCGGTAGCTGGGTGGCAAGTTCCGCGCTTTGTGGAATTCGCACCATGGCTCGTCTTTCCGCGTCGCGGACCGCGGCGTCGCGTTCACCGAACGCGGTCAGCACGGCGATTGCTGGATCTTCGAGCCGGCGTTCCCAGTCGGCCCGTTGTTTGCGCAGTACCGCCTGGGCATCCAGCGCCGACCGCCGCGCCGCTGGCCTTACCGACTGCTGACTCATCACCGGACCTTCCTCGCCATAACTCCTTCACAAGCCCAAAGGCGCAAGCGGGTTGTGCGGCACCGCCGACGATCTCGACCTGTTTCGCGTACCCCCTGCCGATTTCAAGATCCGATGTGCCACACACCCGATGCACCGTCGGAAGTAACTCGGGTCGACATGACCGCACAGGCGGCATGTACCCCTTCAGGTGGATGTGACGATGAGCCTGCACAAGCTCACAGCTGGGTCCGGGTATGACTACCTGACCCGGCAGGT
>JAICEV010000253.1 GCA_025923975.1 Propionibacteriaceae bacterium | reverse complement strand
TGGCCTGCCTTCGTTCCCGGAGGTATTGCGGGCCATCAGCGAGGCTTGGCGAGATCGCCGTTCAGAGCTACTGATCAGCGCTTCGGAGATCGTGCGTCAGCTCTCCAAACAGCCGGCTTTTGGTGGCTCTGATCCGCTGACTCGGACGGACTGTGAAGAAGCGCTCCTCATTCTGCAACAGGAGTTCGATCCTACGTACGGCGGCTTTGGGCGAGCGCCCAAGTTCCCGCCGTCGATGGTGCTCGAGGCGTTGCTACGGGACGGCCGCGAACCGGCGATGTTCATGGCGGCACGGACTCTCGAGGCCATGGGCCGCGGTGGCATCTATGACCAAATCGGCGGCGGATTTGCCCGCTACAGCGTCGATGCGGGCTGGGTTGTGCCGCACTTCGAGAAGATGCTGTACGACAATGCCTTGCTGCTTGGGGTGAATACGCATTGGTGGCGCCGCACCCGCAATCCACTTGCCGAGCGCATCGTCACCGAGACGGTGACCTGGCTGCAGCGTGAGATGCGTACCGAACAGGGCGCGTTTGCGTCCAGCCTTGACGCAGACTCAAAAGATGATCATGGTGAGCTTCGCGAGGGTGCCTACTACGTCTGGACTCGTGATCAACTCCTGAGTGCGCTTGGGGCAGAGGACGCAGCGTGGGCGACCGAGGCCTTCTCGGTGACGCAGGAGGGCACGTTCGAGCATGGCGCCTCCACCCTGCAGCTGCGGTCGGACCATGATCAAGTCCGACTCGCCGATGTCCGGGAGCGGCTACGGATGGCCCGTGATCAGCGCTCCCGCCCGGGGCGGGACGACAAAGTCGTGGCTGCCTGGAACGCGTTGCTCGTGGATGCGCTGGTGCAGGCCGCTACGGTCTTTGCTCGTCCGGACTGGCTGCAGACCGCGACCGAGGCGGCGGAATACGTCTGGCAGTTGCACTGGCAAGACGGCCGGTTGCGCCGGACTTCTCGCGATGGTGCCGCCGGCGAAGCATCCGGCATCCTCGAGGACTATGCGGCATTTGCCCTTGCTGCTGTACGCCTGGCCGCGGTCCACGCAGAGCCGATGTGGCTGACTCGCGCGGAACAGCTGCTCGAGGTGATCATGAAGCAGTTCGACGATCCCGCGGGCGGCTTCTTCGATACCGCTGCCGATGCCGAGCAGCTGTATGCCCGACCCCAGGACCCGACTGACAACGCCACCCCGTCCGGGCTGAGCGCGGCTGTCCATGCCCTGCGGCTCATGACTGAACTGACCGGGGAGGACCGCTACGCCGCCCGCGCCGATCGAGCAGCAGCGAGCGCCAGTGAGTTGGTCCGGCGAGCGCCACGGTTTGCGGGTTGGCTGCTTGCCGATGCGATCAGTCAGACATCGGATCGACGGCCGGTTCAGGTCGCGATCGTGGGAGCGGACGCTGCAGCTCGTGAGGAGTTGGTGCGCACCGCACACCAGCTGGCACAGGCCGGGTCTGTCGTGGTAGCTGGCATGCCAGACCAGCCCGGCTTGGCGCTGCTCGCGGACCGGCCGATGATCAACAATCTGCCGAGCGCGTACGTCTGCCGGCAATTCGTCTGCAAGCTCCCGGTCACCTCAGCTGATGACCTTGCGGCCCAGCTGCAGGGCACAAACAGCTGAGCGGCCAGCAACAGCTGAGCGTTGGTGCTTCTCTCAGCGCGCGTAACTGATCATGGAAATCGCGATGTAATGGCAGACAAAGCCGGCGATCGTGGCGGCATGGAAGACCTCGTGGTACCCGAACCACGCGGGGGACGGGTCGGGACGTTTTCTGGCGTAGACGACTGCGCCCAGGGTGTAGCAGATGCCGCCTGCCAGGATCAAGATCAGAACCGCAAGGCCGCCGGCGCGGTAGAAAACTCCAAGCCAGCCAAGGGCGGTCCAGCCCATCACGATGTAGAGCACCGTATAAAGCCAACGGGGCGCCGAGAGCCACAACAGCCGAAAGAGCAGCCCACCCACTGCGGCGGACCAGATGAGGACGAGCAAGATCACCCGGGAAGTTCCGCCGAGCAAGATCAAGGCCAGCGGCGTATAGGTTGCCGCGATGAACACATAGATGTTGGCGTGATCCATCCTGCGCAAGATCGCCTGACCGCGCACCCCCCAGGTTCCGCGATGGTAGACACCGCTGGTTCCGAAGAGGAGTACTGATGCTGCCAGGAAGACGGCTCCTCCGACCACGCCCGCTGGCGTGGCGGCCAGGCACACCAGCACGATGCCGGCAGCCAGTGCGAGGGGAGCCATGCCAGCATGCAGCCAACCACGTAGCCGCGGCTTGACCGCCTCCAGCACCTCAGTCAAAGGCGTGTCGGTATCGGTCGGCACTACCTCCCCCTTCGAAATGGCAACGGCCGTAACAAGGTACGGCTCAGTGGCCTTTAGCGTAGAGACGGTGGTCCCGATGACCAACTGTTGTTGTTGGGACCAATGACTGATCGCCCCGGGATACGCTGCCAGTTGTGGCACGTCTCGATCGGTTGCGCGAGTTCGTGGACCGTCTGCACCCGTCGGGGCTGCTGTACGCCACGTATGAGCATCGGCTCATAGCCGAGCTCGACCCAAGGCGGTTGCCACGGCACGTCGCCGTACTTGCTGACGGAAATCGTCGCTGGGCGCGTACCAACGCTTCTGGACAGCCGCTCGTCGCGGGTTACCAGGCTGGCGCTGACAAGCTCAAGGAATTTGTGGAGTGGTGTGACGAGATCGGGATTCCCGTCGTCACACTCTGGGTGCTCTCGACGGACAACTTCTCTCGGAGCAATCGCGACGAGATCGAGCCACTGCTCGGCGTGATCGAGCAGATGGTGACTGACCTGGCTGCCACCCGGCGTTGGCAGGTCCATCCGGTCGGCGCGTTGGATCTGCTACCCGATGAGTCCGCGAAGCGCCTGAAGATGGCCGATCGCGATACCGCGGATATCGACGGAATGCTGATCAATATTGCCGTCTCCTACGGCGGGCGGCATGAGCTACGCGACGCGGTGCGCTCCCTCCTCGCCGAACATGCAGAAAACGGCACCTCACTCGACGAACTTGCTCAGACCCTGGACATCGAGCACATCGCCGAGCATCTCTACACCAAGGGTCAGCCCGATCCTGACCTGATCATCCGGACCTCCGGGGAGCAGCGGCTGTCGGGGTTCTTGATGTGGCAGTCGGCCCATAGCGAGTTCTACTTCTGCGAGGCGCTGTGGCCAGACTTCCGGAAAGTGGACTTCATCCGCGCGCTGCGCTCGTACGGGCAGCGGGAGCGTCGCTTCGGGCGCTGAGGTCCGTTACAGATCGGCCATAGTCAGCTCGAATATTGCCGACTGTTCATGATTCCCTCCCCGGCTGAGTGGGTAGTCCGGTCAGTGGGTGTGGACCGGCCCGCGCCCGGTCAAGGGAGGCAGCAGATGTCCGCCGTCAACCGAGTCCCTGCCACTCAGCCGTCGTCGGTGCGCAAGGTAATCGTGGCCAGCCTGATCGGCACATCGCTGGAGTGGTACGACTTCTTCATCTACGGGACTGCCGCAGCTCTGGTCTTCAACGAAATCTTCTTTCCGAGCTTTGAGCCGCTGGTGGGTACGTTGCTTGCTTTCACCACCTACGCCGTCGGCTTCATCGCCCGGCCGCTGGGCGGGTTGATCTTCGGCCACTACGGCGACCGGGTCGGCCGCAAGAACGTCCTGGTGGTGACCCTGATGCTGATGGGCATCGCCACCTTCCTCATTGGCCTAATGCCGACGTACGCAAGCATCGGCGTCTGGGCGCCGATCTTGCTGGTCGCGCTCCGCTTCTTGCAGGGTCTTGGCCTCGGCGGCGAATGGGGCGGGGCGGTCTTGATGACGCTGGAGTCAGGCGAGTCGAACAAGCGTGGTCTCAATGCCAGCTGGCCACAGGTCGGCGTGCCTATCGGCCTGCTGCTGGCCAACGGTGTCCTGTCGCTGATGAGCGTGCTGACCAATGAGGCCGCATTCTTGAGCTGGGGCTGGCGGGTGCCGTTCCTGCTCAGCGGGTTGCTGGTGATCGTCGGCCTGTGGATTCGGATGACGATTGCCGAGAGTCCGCTGTTCCGCGAAGTTGAGGAGTCCCACACCAAGGCTGGTGCGCCGATCCTCGAGGTGCTGCGCCGCTACCCCAAGCAGGTGCTGCTCGCCATCGGCGCCCGCGTCGGCGTCGATGTCGCCTTCTACACATTCGTGTTGTTCATCACCACCTACGTCGCGACCTATCTCAAGCTGCCGCGGAGCTACGCTCTGAACGCCGTGCTCATCGCTGCTGCCGTTCAGGTCGTGCTGATCCCACTGTTCGGCAGCCTGTCCGATCGGCTCGCGCGCCGGCCCGTCTACCTGGCCGGGGCGATCGGCGCGGCAGTCTGGGTTTTCGTTTTCTTCCCCATGCTGGACACAGGCCAGTTCTGGCTGATCGTGCTGGCTACTGTCATCGCGCTGGTGTTGCACGCCGCCATGTATGGCCCACAAGCGGCGTTCATCTCCGAGATGTTTCCAACCAAGGTTCGTTATACCGGAGCCTCGATGGGCTACCAGCTGGCCGGCATTATCGGCGGCGCGCTCGCGCCGATCATCTCCGTCGCCCTACTGGACCGCTATGACACCTCGATCGCGGTGTCCATCTACGCGGTTGCCATGTTGCTGGTGACAATCATCTGCGTGCTGTTGGCGCCCGAGACCTCAAAGATCGACTTGCACGCCGACCCTGCGAAACAGCCGATGGGATCCCAGTGAGCGGGCCGCCCGCAGCACCTGTCGTCGACCTCAATTGCGACCTCGGCGAGGGGTTCGGGATCTGGACCTTGGGGGATGACGACGCCTTGCTGGACATCATCAGCAGCGCCAATGTCGCCTGCGGCTTTCATGCCGGCGACCCGAACATCCTGCGCCGCGTCTGCGAGGCAGCTGTGAGTCGCGATGTGGCAATCGGCGCCCAGGTGAGCTACCGAGACCTGGCCGGCTTCGGTCGCCGCAGCATGGACGTGGATGCGACGAGCCTGACCAATGATGTGATCTATCAGATCGCGGCGTTGGATGGGTTCGCCAGGGTCGCCGGCTCGCGGGTGCGCTATGTGAAGGTGCACGGGGCACTCAACAACAGGACCGTGCATGACGAGCACCAGGCAGCAGCCGTGGTCGCTGCCGTGGTCGCGTATGACCCGGCGCTTCCGTTGCTCGGACTGCCGGGGTCGGCGCTGCTCCGGCACGCAGAGCAAGCCGGTTTGGGCGCGGTTACCGAGGCCTTCGCCGACCGCGGATACACCGCCCACGCCAACCTGGTGCCCCGGTCGCAGCCCGGTGCGCTGCTGCACGACCCGGTAGAGGTGGCGCGGCGCATGGTACGGATGGTGATGACCGGGCGGCTGCAGTCGGTCGACGGCATTGAGGTGGCTGTGTCCGCGCGCTCAATCTGCATCCATGGAGATTCTCCTGGCGCCGTGGAGATGATGGAGGCCGTGCGGAAGGCGCTGATTGAGGCCGAGGTCGAAATTCGAGCTTTTGCGCCATGACCGAGCACCGCACCCTGCTGACCTGCGGTGAGCACGCGGTGCTGGTCGAGGTCGGGGGACTGGATCAGGTGGTCTCGTTCGGGCACGCCGTACGGGAGGCCGTTGCGGCAGGGATGCCCGGATTCACCGACGTCGTCGACATCGT
>JAICEV010000252.1 GCA_025923975.1 Propionibacteriaceae bacterium | reverse complement strand
CGACCCGATCAAGGCAGCGACAACGCTGCTTGAACTGCTCGATTGTGAGCCCGCCCGCTTGCAGGCTGCGAGGGCGGCGCGTGAGCGATTCAGCCGAGACTTCGACGCAAATCTCGTCGCCCCGCGCCTTTGGTCCTTCCTGATCGGGATGGCGCCGGCCGCTCGTTAATGCGCTGTCACAATTGCCGTTCGGGCACCGTGGCGCTGTAGGAGCTGCCAGAATCTTGTGAGTATGGCGCTGCCTGCCACTCTGCAAAGGTCTTATCCGTACCCATATCAAATGGTTGGAAGTGCCATTCACCGTAATAGGCGTTGTTGTACCACTTGTTGTTCTGGTTGAACGTTATGGCCTCTTGGATGGCATCGCCGAAATAGCTGCGGGTAAGGCCCCAGTTCGAGAAGACTGAGTTGCGGCCGCAAAGCGTATTGGTGCAGTCAACACCTGCTTTGGTGAAGCGAAACTCATTGTCGTGGATCGCGACGTTCATAGTCTTGTTCCGGGCGCCACGCTTCTGGTCGAAAAATGGACAGGAGGCTGCGGTGTCGTTTACACCAGGCCGACAGTAGCGGTCGGCGTTTTCCCAGAGCGTGATACCGTCCCAGTTGTCCTCGAAGTAGTTGCCATAGATCTCGGAGGTCGAGTATGTGCTACCGGCGCGTGAGTCACCGCCGGACTCGGAGATATAGATGGCTGGGGCCGGGAACGTATCGCCCACCCCACCGAACTGCTTTTTGCCCATCACAACGGCATTATGAATGAGGACGTTATTGCGGATCAGAAAGTTGTAGCTGATCTCATACTCGATGCCGTGGGCATCGTTGTTCTCAATCCAGTTGTTTTCAATAAGGAAGCCGCGGTTGTTGAAATCGGCCCAGATACCAACGCCATGGTTGTCGTGGACGTAGTTGTTGCTGACAATTACGTCCTCATTCTCCCAGAACTTGCCGCCACCCGTGCAGCCACAGCCATCGCGCAGAGACTCCCAGTCGTCGGTGTTGTTGCCAGAGATTTCGTTGTGATCGAGCAAGGCATTGGTACCGCCACTGGTGTTGGCGCCGGCAAAGCCGGTGAAGCCGTACTGCCCGTTGTCCTTGAGGCAGTTGTGAGTGGTGACACTTTGTGGGCCCAGAGCTACGCCGGCGCCGTCATTGTCAACGACTAAGTTGTGGCTGATGATCCAACCGCGACCGCCGTCGTGGTTGACCGTGGCCTGGTCATTGTTAGAAGTACCCGTACCAAAGTTCCGGATGGTGAGGTACTTAATGGTTACGTCGCGGGCATCACCGGTGAAGGCATTGAGGTTCTTCTGCTGGCCGTCGATTATGGCGCCGGGCCCACCAATGTAGGTAGAGCCGTTACCGGCCTGGATCTGGGCGAAGTCATCGCTTCCAACGGTGTGGACCCCAGGCGCGAACCAGAAGATCTTGCCAGCCTGCGAGAGACCCACTTCGTTCCAGTTCTGTGTCAGCTCAGAATTGTCTCCGGCTGGCACAATGATCGCACCCGACGGTGGGGTTGCTGGGCCGGTCCAGTTGTCCGGGTTGGAGCAAATTTGAGCCGGCGGCTCAGTAGGCCAGGTGACGCTTACGGCCGCGCGGCTGTGCGCTGCTGGCGGCGGTGGAGCACTGGGCACCGGGTCACCGACGGCGCGGCTGCGAATGGCGACGGTCACGCCGCTGATGACGAGGGCAGCGATGCCGATGGCAACAAAGAACCATCTAACAGCTGGACTAGACAAGCCCAGCCGACCGGTACTCCAACGCATGCGCGTAATCAACTCCAAATGTCGCGGTGGACGTTGAAAATCACTCGGGAGCCCTGCGGTTCAAGCTTGATGGGAAGCTCCTGCATGCTCGCTAACCCCTCGCGAACGGCTCGCTGAGCTTCCAGCGGGCACACGACGAGCAGGAACCCGCCGCCACCGGCACCTGTGACTTTCGCCCCAGTGGCACCGGCAGAGAGAGCCGCCTCGACAGCTTCGTCGATTTGAGAGCTCGACACGCCTGCGGCAAGTGTCCGCTTAGCCTGCCAACTCTTGTTCAGGGCGACCCCGAGGGCGTCGATGTCGCCCTCGCGCAGACCACTCGCTGCCTCGCCGGCGAGATCCCGGAGTTGCCCGAGCTGCGTCAGCCGGTCGCCGATGTTGGCGGTCTGCTCACCCAGGATCGTGTTGGCGCTGCGGGTGATGCCGGTAAAGAACAGCAGCAATTCGTCCTGCATTCGCCTGCGTAACGGCGGCGGCATTCTGATCGCGTCGACGAAGACTCGGTCGCCCGGTCCGAAGTGGATGTCGCAGATCCCGCCGTACGCGGCCGCGTACTGATCTTGCTTGCCGATTGGTTTGCGGCATCGATCGATTTCGATGGCGCAGGCCCGGTCGGCCAGTTCTTCAGCCGATACCTGATGGCCCTGATATGTGAATAGCGCGTGCAGCAAGCCAACAGTCACCGATGAGGAAGACCCCAGCCCCGAACCAGCAGAGGGGATATCGGCGAGAGTGGTGATCTCCACGCCACACGTAACGCCGGTCATGTACATGGCTTCCCGGACCAGCTCGTGCTGGACATCCTGGACGGAGGAGACGATTTCCTTTTTGGAGTAGTTGACATAAATGTCGTCGTCGAACCGCTGCTTGACGATGACGTAGACGTACTTGTCGATGGCGGCGTTGAGGACCCGGCCGCCGTGCTCGCGGTAGTACCCGGGTAGGTCAGTTCCACCGCCGACGAGCCCGATGCGCAACGGAGTTTGGGTGACGATCACTTGACGAGCCTGCTTTCCCATTCCTCACTGGCCTGCTGGAGTGCAGCCGGGGTACCGATATCGATGAAGTAGGAGCCGTCCAGTCTGACGGCCCGCGCCCGACCGACGAGTTGGGGAAGCAGGTCGTAGCCGATGTCCGTGGGCGTCGGCCCGGTGATGTCGTCCAGCACGCGGGGGTGGAAGGCATAGATGCCGGCATTGGCCAGATCGCTCGAGGGATTGGCCGGCTTCTCGACATAGCCGACGACAACGCCGTTGTCGACGTCGACGATGCCGCACGCCGATGGTTGGGGTGCATGGAACAACGACAGCGTGGCGACCGTGCTGGCTGATTGATGCGCATTTATCAGTACACGGAGGTCGAAGTCGGTCAGATTGTCGGCGTTGACAGCTAGAAACATGGTCTCCCCAGCGACGAAGTCTCGATTGGCCCTCAGGGTTCCCGCACTTCCCAGCAACTCCGGTTCTTCGACCAGGTGCACGACCGGCGGGCCCGTGCGTGCAGCGACGTGGGCAGACACGAGGTAGGCCAGGTGATGGGTGTTCACCAGCACTTCGTCAACGCCTGACCCGGCAAGCGCGTCCAGCCAGATGTCCAGCAGCGGCACGCCGCCGATCCGCAAGAGGCATTTCGGCGTGCTATCGGTGATCGGACGCAGCCGGGTGCCGAGCCCTGCCGCCAGGAGAAACGCTTTCACCCTGCTGACCTACGAACAACGCCCAGCGCGCGCATCTTGGCGTCTGCCTCGGCGAGGATTGCGTCAAGTCCCGGCATTCCCGACAACCATGTCGCATACTCCGCAACTGACTCTGCGGGCGTGCGCTTGGGTAGCCACCCGATCCCCCGAAGCGCGTCAATGTCGGACAGGATGTGGCGGGTATCGCCAAACCGATACTCGCCGCTGATTCGTCCCGGCATGTCGGAGTCGTACTGTCGGCGCACGATATCGGCAAGCTGTTCGGTTGTGTAACCGGTTCCGCCGCCCACATTGAAGACCCGGCCGACGGCTCGTTCGTCAGTAAGCACCAGCACGTTGGCGTCCACCACGTCATGAATGTTGACGTAATCACGGATCGCCTTGCCGTCCTCGTACAAGGTCGGCGCGCCACCGAGCAGATAGTGCAGGTTGAAAATGCGGCAGGCCCCTGAGTAGGCGTTGTAGACGGACTGGCGGGGCCCTTGCACGATGCTGTACCTGAGTGCAACTGTCGGGATGCCATACCGCCGCCCAAGATTGATCGCAATGACCTCCTGGGCATGTTTGGACATGCCGTAGGGGTTTTGCGGGTTGGCAACCCGCTCGGGGGTGCGCTGCATCTCCACCGGCCCGCCACACACTCGGCAGGTGAGATCCCACTGGGATCGTTGGAGCGCAGACTCGGGCCTCATATCTGGTGTCTGCTCGCCGTGTGCTGGGCAGCAATAGAGCCCCTCGCCCATGGCAGCCTGCGACGAAGCCACCACCACCCGGCTGATGTCGAGCTTTTCGGCCACGATGATCTCGTAAATCATGGCGGTAGACGTCACATTGACGTCTGTGAATCGGGCGAAGTCGGTCAAATAGTCCTGGTACGCCGCGAGGTGGTATACGGCATCGACGCGACGCAGCAGGTTGGCCATCAACTCACGGTTGCGGACATCGCCGACGTAGAGTTCGGCGCCTGGTGTCAAGTAGGTCGGTTTGCCATTGCGGTGCACTGGTCTGGTAAGCGCGTCGAGCACCACGACCTGATGGCCGGCCGCGATCAGCCGGTCGCAGGTGTGGGAGCCGATGAACCCGGCCCCGCCGGTAACAAGAATCTTCATCGGCGACGACCATTCTCAGCGATACGTCGCGCGTGGACCGCCCGGTAGACGGCCAGCGTGCTCTCTGCCGTGGCCGCCCAGGTAAATTCACGTGCCCGCTTAGGGCCAGCCGCCCGCAGGCGCTCCTCTTCCACACCGCAGGCTTCAACGATCGCGTCAGCCAGAGACTCAGGATCATCAGGGTCGGCCAATAGCGCTGCACCACCTGCCGTCTCAGGCATCGCACTGACGCTCGAGGTGACTACCGGGCACGCGCAGGCCATGGCCTCCAAGATCGGCAGCCCAAATGTCTCATTGAATGACGGATAGACGAATACGTCAGCCGCCCGATAGAAGTGGACGGTTTCCTCGAGCGGAACCCCACCTACCCACACGACATCGTTCGCGATGCCCAGCTGGTTCGCGAGCTCACGCAATTCAGCGAGATATTCCTCGTCGCGACCAGGGCCCACGACTGCGAGCTGCCGATCGCCTAGCTTGGGCTTGGCAACGGAGAACGCACGCAGCAGGCCGGCGCAGTTCTTGTACCGCCACAGAGAAGAAACAAAGAGCACGAACGGTCTGGTGATTCCATAGCGTTTTGTGACGTATTCGAAGGCCTCCCCACGATCGCCCGGGCGGAAAAGCGCATGATCAACAGCCTCCGGTATGAGGTGCAGTTTCGCCGGGTCGACATCAAGATATCGCTGTACCTCGCCGCGCAGGCTTTCCGAATTGATGATGACGGCGTCGGCCACCCGTGCGGTACGGGGATAGCTCAATCGCCGATAGAGCCTCGCCGACATGCGCAAGGACTGCGGAGCCGTGTACGCATGCATCGTCTTGAAATGGACGACAAGTGAGGGCGCTGACTTGACTATCGGCGCCATCAGCGTGCTGAATACGTCAATCTTTGAATTGGGCAGACGAATGGGGGAATAGAGATGTTCGCTCAAGGTCCGTCGAGGTGGGCTCTCGTTGGACCACGGGAATGTAATGTAGTGAATGCCCGGACCGTATCCATTGTGCATGTGCCGGGACTGGGGACTTACCAGCAGATGCAGTTCCTCATTTTCGGTAAGTCGCTTGCCCATCTCCGGGATGACCCTGGTCCAAAACCAGTGAGCGCCCGACGGGTTTGCAGGGTCGTCAGTCAGAAGATTGAT
>JAICEV010000251.1 GCA_025923975.1 Propionibacteriaceae bacterium | reverse complement strand
CTGCCATTGAACTACATCCGCCTGACAAGGCATTCTGTACGTTCGCCTGATGTCATACCCGCGGTTCTCAACCTTCGGAGCGACGAACCTCAGGCTAACGCATTCCCTGGCACACGGAGCCGGAGCCGATTGTCACCCTGGCCGCCGCGGCTCCAGCAACATCATCCCAGGGTTGGTCGATAGGGGCAGAGCTCAAGACATGTTGACCAGCACGACATAGATGGCGGTGCCGCCTTGGCAGCAGCCGGCGAGATCACCGAGCTTCGCCGACTGACCAAGCCCCTGTTGGCGCGCCCATCCTCGACGTGATGCGGGCTCTACCGCGGTCACTGGCTCGCCGAAGGCTCGTCCTGCTCGTTGGGTGCTGGCCGGTAGGCCAGCCGCAGCACGCCCGAGGGGAACGTCGTCGACCCGATCAGTTCCAGGCGGACCGGCCCGACACCATCGAAAATGCGCGTCCGGTCTGCCACAGTTACGGGCTCACCCAGAACCAGAACTTGTCCACGAGACCCCAGCGTGTGGCTGGACAAACGGGAGCCCAGCTGTTCGGGTCTGAGAACGTTGTCGGATGTCCCGGGATGTTCGGGTCGGTGACGGTATCCCAGCCGTGTCCGGCGCCTGCTGGCAGCTTGATGACCGTGACGATCCCTGGTCGGCGCGGCGCAGTAGAGCCTGTTCTGGTCGGCCGGACTGTCGGAGTCGTGGGCGGCGGAGGCGAACAACAGCGGCACCCTCTGCTGGGCGATAGGTTTGTTGGCAGTCATTCCGCCACCGGCGCCTGCGCATCGCAGCGCGTAACGCGTGCGGCTCACTCGGCAGGGGTCGGCGAGCGCCAAGGTGCTCGCCACTCCGGCGCTTCCCAGCCGTCTGCAACGTAGATCCGTTCCCGCGCCACCTTGTCGCCGCGCCAGTCCAGCAGTTGCACTCCGTGCACCCAGTTCGCGCCGCGGTCATAGCTCGCCGTCATCTCGACCGCCGTGAAGTCCTCTCGGACAGTCACCCGGCGGATCCGATAGCGCAGGTCGGCTCGCTCGACTGGGTACTTGCTACGCCACTCGGTGAATGCCGCGCGGCCCTCGAAACGCTCACCGCTCTGCGGAAACTCCAACACGGCGTCCTCGTGATAGAGCTCCTCGGCACGGTCGACGTCGGCGCCGGCGTACTCGAAGAAGCGCTCGAGCTTTTGGCGCAGGGCCGACTCGTCCATGGCATACCTTTCTTTCGCGGCGGCTCGATGGGCCCTCCGATGCTATCGGCGGGCCCATCGAAGGTTTGCCAGGCCTTTATTGCTGAGCAGTCGCACTTCGGCAAGCTAGGTTCGCAGTCGAGAAAGGAAACACCACCGTGACTATTGGATTTGGCCAGGTCGTCATCGACTCCCAACGCGCTGACCAGATCGCCGCTTTCTGGTCGGCCCTCCTCGAGCGCCCCGTTAACGGTGGCGCCAACCAGTTCTTCGCGATGATCCCAGCCTCGGAAGACCGCAGTTTCCCAGCGCTGATGTTCCTGGGTGTACCCGAGCCGCGCCACGGCAAGAACCGGCTGCACCTTGATCTTGTCGCGGCTGACCTCCCAGCCGAAGTCGAGCGCGCGATCGCTCTCGGGGCAACCAAGGTCGCAGAATTCGACGAGTACGGGACACGATGGACGACCTTGACCGATCCCGAAGGCACCGTCTTCGACATCGGCGTTCGGCACTCTCCCGGTGAGCCCACCAGCTAGCGCATTCAGTCAGGGAACTCCCTGAACTCACCGGAGCCGGCCCTGGAAGGCTCAACTGCCTCTGCACGGTCTGAGCGCCTCCGGGCTAGCTTGGGGTGATGACCGAGTCCCTCCCTGAACCCTCCAATGTCGGCCCCATTGCTGGTGGCAACCTCCGTGCCTCCGACGCCGACCGTGAGCAGGTGGCCAACCTGCTCAGCACCGCGTACGCCGAGGGCCGGCTGACCCGGGAGGAGCACGAGGAGCGCATCGACCAGCTAATGGCGGCCAGGACTTTCGATGATCTGATTCCGATCACCCGCGATCTTGTCATCATCGGTACGCCTTATCCTGTCGCTACTCCGGAACCGACGAACCGCTTCACCATCGATACCACGGGTCAGAATCCTGAGACAGACAGGATGATCGCGATCTTCGGTGGCGTCACCCGAAGCGGCAGATGGCGGGTGCGGAAACGCACCCAGGCGCTTACGCTGTTCGGCGGCATGGACCTTGATCTTCGCAATGCGATCTTCGAAGCTCCGGTGGTGGAGATCTCAGGTTTTTGGTGTTTCGGCGGGCTCGACATCAAGGTTCCGGAAGGCATCGAAGTGCGGGACCAGACCGCGGGAATCTTTGGCGGCACTGATGTCCGCGATGTTGGCGAGCCAGCACCGGGTGCGCCGACCCTGGTGATCAAAGGTGCGACGTTGTTCGGCGGCATATCGGTACATGGCCCGAAGCCAAGCAAGCGGCGTTGAATAGCGATCACTACTCGACGCCACCAGCCTCACCAGAAGCGCTCAGCCACGACCAGCACGTAGCCTGAACTTGTTATGGAAGAACTGTTCGCGCCGCCGGTGTATGAATGGAAACGCCTTTCGCCCAAGTTCCGATCAATGCGTCAGCTGACCAGCATCGTTGTTCCTCCGGTCCTGTTGACCATTCCAGCGGTGATCGTGGGAGTCGCGTCCGGACGCTGGTGGATATCTGGTCTGATCTGGGCAGCCGCCGCCGTGATCGCAATCGTCCGCCTCGCCTTCGTCGGTCGTAGCTGGCGCTCCTGGGGCTATGTTGAGCGGGAAGACGATCTCTACATCACACACGGCGTAATGTTCCGAAGCTTGATAGCCGTGCCGTACGGCCGGATGCAGCTGGTCGAGGTGGAGTCCGGCCCCTTGGAACGCGCCTTCGGCCTGGCCACGGTCACACTAAAGACAGCCAGCCCGGAGACCGGCGCTCGGATACCTGGCCTCAGTCCCGAGGAGGCAACCCGGCTGCGCGATCGACTGACCGAGCTCGGCGAAGCACACGCCTCAGGGCTATGACCGCCTCGCATCCTCCTCAGCACACCTCAGCCGACGACCCGGCGGCCACCACAGCTGGGCCGCAGCCGGTTCCGACCGGCCCGTCATTCAAGCAAACTGAGCGCCCGCATCCCCTCACGCCGTTCGTGCGCGGCTGGCTGGTTTTTGTCGCGATCGCCATCGGCTGGGGTCGGGAGATCATCACAAACGCCGGCGACGATCAGTTCGATTCGGGCGGTCTGACGTTGATCCTGCCAATCTTCGGCGTCGTGGTGGTAATGGCTGCCGTCACCGGCTTCTTCTCCTGGTACTTCACACGATTCGTGATCGACGACGAGGAACTACGGATTGAGACCGGCGCGATCTTCAAGAAGTCGACCAAAATACCGTTTGAACGACTGCAGTCGGTCGACATCATCCAACCGCTCGCCGCACGGATCTTCGGTCTCGCTGAGCTGCGCCTCGATGCCGGGAACAGTACGACCAAGCTGCGTTACCTGACCCGGAGCAGAGCCTCTCGGTTCCGCGATTATCTACTCACCCGGGCGCATGGGCAGAAGGCCAGCATTCGTGATCTTGATCAGCAAGCAGCGGCGAGCGTCCTCACCGACCTCGGGGTAAGTGATCAGCCGTTAGTTCAGGTGTCACCGCAGCGGCTGATCCTCAGCTTCCTGCTCTCGAGCGAGTGGTTGATCCCGGCAACAATCACGATCATCATCGTCGCCGTCACTGCCGCTGCCGGGGCCATTGCATTGGCCCTGGGAGGCTTGATTCCGTTGATCATTGGCATGCTGACGCTGATCTGGCGGCGTGTAATCGGCATGTTCAACTTCACTTTGGCCGAGTCGCCACGCGGCCTTCGGATCACCCGTGGCCTAACGAATCTGACCAGCCAATCGGTGCCGATCAATCGCATCCAGGGCGTCAAGACAAGCCAACCTCTGCTCTGGAGGCTGCAGGGCTGGTACCGCGTGGACGTCGATATCCTCGGCTACACCCAAGGCGACGGCGACGGCGACGAGTCGAACGCTTCCAGCGTGCTGCTCCCGGTCGCCACCCTTGACGAAGTTGAGCTAGCCATCGGGCGCGTGCTGCCCGGTTTCGATCTTGATGACATCGAGCTGCACCCATCGCCGCGCCGCGCTCGTTGGGTGCGCTGGTTCGACTTCTGGACCCTGCGCTACGGCTGGGACGACCGCACCTTGATCACCGAGCAGGGTTGGTTCACCCACGCACGCGACGTCGTCCCCCATGCGAAGACCCAGTCCGTACGCATCGAGCAGGGCCCGCTGCAACGGTCGCTCAGGCTGGCCGACGTACACATCCACACTCCAAGAGGGCCGGTGAACGCGGTGGCACACCAACTGGACGAGCGGACGGCACGCGAGCTGGCACTAAGCCAACTGGATCGCGCTCGGGCCGCTCGAGCCGCCGAGCGCCAGGGCCGAGCGGTTGACGCGGTTCGAACCGATGATCATCAGGGGGAAGTGGAGCTGCTAGCAGCGTTCGGTACCGACCGTGATCAACTACTCGGCTCCGGGGGCGAGAGTGAGGTGTTCGCAGTTGATCATGATCGAGTGCTGCGGCTCTATCGGAGCCGACACGAGGCACCCCACCGGACGGCTGCACAGCTGCGGGCGCTCTACAACAGCTGGAGCGGTGTCGATATCGGCCTGGAGCTGCCGCTGATCCTCGAGATGGGCGAGCGCAACGGGCGGTTCTTTACCGTGGATCGCCGGCTCTCTGGGCGGAATTTCTCGGGCTGGCTGCAACACGCCGATATGGCCCAACGGCGCCCGGCGTTGATCAGCTTTCTTGATGCGACTGAGCGACTGCAGGAATTGCCGGGTCCGGTACCCGGGTTCGCACGGCTCATCGGCGAGGGCGCTCCACAGCAATTCAGTACGCTCGTGGACCTGCTCTCAAGCATGCTGAGGGGACCGCTGCAGAGCAGCCAGACTCAGCTGGAGCGCGATCTCCCGGCCGTGGCCGAGGTGTGGAACCGGCTGCATTCCGAACTCGCACAACGCTCCGTCGCGCCGGCAATTGTGCACGGTGATGTCTGCCCGCCCAACGCCTACCTCAGCCAAGGTCCGCAGGGACCAGTTGTCACCGGCATCGGGGACTTCAGCCCACACACGATGCACGCCGACCCGTTGCTGGATATCGCCGGGGCGTTGATCTTCCTTGAGCTTGAGCCGTACGCCGACGCGGCTGCAGATGCGGCCTGGCTGGAAGCGGTTGCCGTGGAACGGCATGGTCGCGAGATTGTCCACTGGATCGATGTCTATCGACGGTTCTACGGCTTTTATTTCTCCAACGCGTACGCATTCGACCCCAATCTCTATTCGTGGTGCCTGCGTCAGCTAAGTCGCTGAGCCTCAAACCACGCCCCGGACAATTCAGCTGGGGCGAGCTTGTGTGCTGCTGGCGAGCGACGGATAGTTGGCGCAGTAAGGCGGTGGGCCGTGAATCTGAAACCTGCTGAGCTGCGCACGCTGCAGTTTGGGCCGCTTTGGGTACTGAGCTCAGTGGTTGGCACCTATGGCCGATTCAAGAGCTACGAGCTGGCTGCTTTCTGGGACACGGTTGTCGCGGTCGCATTGCGTACACCGCTGCCTGCGCGCGACTTTCTGACCTCGATGACGCAGGATCGTACGGGCTTACTGCTCGACTTTGAGCTGGATGACCGGCCGGTGGTCTCGGGACTGCGGCAAAT
>JAICEV010000250.1 GCA_025923975.1 Propionibacteriaceae bacterium | reverse complement strand
TGGAACAGTGGTAGCCCGATTCCAGCGATGGCGGCGAAAGACCAGGCGTTCAGTAGCTGCAGGGCGATCAGCACGATGGGCCCGGTCACGAAAGCGAGGCCAAGGTAGTAAAGCGATGCCGGCCAGGCAGCCGGTCGCGACCAGGCCGAGTTGGGAGAACCGGTCGCTGAGCCGTCCGATGACGACCAGGGCAGGCACCTCAAGGGCTGCGGCGACCCCGAGGGCGATTCCGGCCCATATCACGTCGAGGCGCAGAGTCTCGGTGACGTAGAGGGCCATGATCGTCATCGCGGCGGCGTTAGTGGCCTGCATCAGCACGAACGCCGCCATGATCAGCACGATCTCGGCCCGGCCGACCGGGGACTCGTCTGGCACGGCGGCCGCCGGCGTGGAGGGGGAGTCTCCGGTAGCCGCTGCTGCCCGGGCCGCGGCGCTGCGGTGGGAGATCATGACGGCGGTTGTGGCGATGTTGAGGACGGCGACAGCGGCGATGGCGAGCAGGATGGCGCGGTCGCCGAACCAGCCGATGATGAAGGTGGCGAGCGGGGGTCCGGCGACCCAGGCCACGGACACGATCGCGCGGGTGTTGACGATGTCGGCCGGTCGGGCGCCGGAGTGGCGGAGGTGGGCGTACAGCATCGTGCTGCCCACGCCGGCAGGACCGCCGATCACGACCAACGCGATGGTGGCAATCGGCAGCGAGGTCACGAGGGCCAGCACGACTGCCAGCAGCAGTGTCAGCGCTCCGCAGACGAGCATGGGGCCCAGGTAGTCGTGTTTCTTGTCGGCGTAGGCGGGCAACAGGAGGGAGGCGACGAACCCGCTGGCGTTGTAGATGCCGAGTACCCAGCCCACCTCTGCGGTCGTGGCCCCCGTAGAGGTTGACCAGAATCAGCGCCAGGGCCGGGCTGAGGAACGCGAGCTGCAGCCCCCACAGCAGCGCTGAGGAGGGCACCAGCAGTCGTTTCACGTCAGGTCCTTCAGGTTGATTCGTACTCGGGCGGTGTCAGCCGGGTTGGCTGGTGGGTCGCAGCAGGATCTCGTTAGCCTCATCCTTCGGTGTGACGGCCAACGCGAGGGGCTGGCGTTTACTCGGCGAAGACCTGCTTGGCGACCTGGATCGCCGACATCGCCTTCGGCCAGCCGGCGTAGAACGCGAGGTGGATGATCGCCTCTTTCAGTTCGGCTTCGGTGAGGCCGTTCTGCTTGGCGCGTCGCAGGTGCCCGACCAGCTGTTCAACGCTTCCCGAGGTGACCAGGCTCGCGACGGTGATCAGGCTACGGTCACGCTGGGGTAGCTCCGGCCGTTCCCAGACGTCGCCGAACAAGATGTTGTCGGTGAGCTCGACGAGCTTGGGGGCGAAGTCGCCGACGGCGCGCTGGGCAGGGGTCGGCTCGGTCATGTCCATGACCGCCACCGTATGATGCCCGATCGCTGGGAGGGAGGGTCTGCCAGTACGCGGGTAACCGTGCCCTCCCACACCCGCGCGTGTGCCGCTTACCGCTTAACGGCTCCGCGTCCCGTGGAGCATGCCGTGCCTGGCGCTCCCAGCGTTTGCTGCTTCAAGACGGCACACAAGGGTCGAATGCCCCGGCAAGACCCTCGTTGGCCGTCTGAAGATGGAAACGTTGGCGCTCGTTGGTTCCCGCGGGAACGTACGAGGGAGCCCAGCCGGGAACTGCTACACAGCAAGCACCTGGTCAGCGGGAGTCCTCGCGTGGTGGCTGGCCATTGTCCAGATCAGCGCTGATCTTGTGGTGGCCTTTGGACCTCTCCGTGAATGAATATGGACCACGTAGCCCCCAGGGCGTGCTTCATCGTGGAGCCCTTGATGATCGCCTTGACCTCCGTTCCGGCGACCCAGAACCCGAGCAGGCAGAAGATCGTCTAGACGACGACAATGGCCGCGTGGCCTGGCGCGTTCCTTCGTTCTCAGGCCTCAATTTCTGGCTGCTGCGGGGCGGGTTCCAGCAAGCCAAGACTTTCCAGCCTGTCGGCAAGACCTGCACCATCGGAGGCGTACAGCCACGGCACTGTCGAATCACCTGTGCTGGCGTGGCCGCGGAAGCTGCTGCCCGCAAGCACCGCCTCACTCGGCGACAATCTGCGGATGCAGACCGCCGCCGCGTTGTCGGGGTGCTGCGCCAGAAAGTCGCGGTAGATCGACTCATCGTGCTGTCCATCGTCCCCGACCAACAACCACTTGATCTGGGGGAACTCGCGCGTCAGCCGCTCCAGGCTGCTGCGCTTGTGATCGCGCCCACTGCGGAACCAGCGATCAGCTGTGGGCCCCCAGTCGGTCAACAGCAGGGCACCGGCCGGATACAGGTTGCGAGACAGGAAGCGGGTCAAGGTTGGTGCGACGTTCCAGGCTCCTGTCGAGAGATAGATGAACGGCGCTCCCGGGTAGCGACTGGAGAGCCGTTCATAAAGGACTGGCATGCCCGGAGTCGTCGCCCGCGCGTGCTCGTTGACGACGAAGGTGTGCCAGGCGGCCAGCAGCGGCCGCGGGAGTGCGGTGACCATGACCGTGTCATCAACATCGGACACCACCCCAAAGGTGATCTGTGGATCGACGACGAAGACCAATGCCGTGGCGACCTCTGAGCCTTCCGAGCTCAACCCGATCTGATGCCAGCCTGGCTCAAGATCAACATCGACTATCACATCGACGATGCCGCTGTAGTCTGCCTGTACCTCGTAGGATCGTCCCTCGATGTCGACGGTCAGGCTCGCGTTCTCAACTGGGACACCGACGAAGTTACGCCAGCCGCGTATCCCAGTCGGCGTGTCGGCGTGGCGCTGGGAACGTTTCGCGAGCAGCACGCGAGCAAGCAGCCGTAGCCAGCTCGTGGAGCCATAGCTGGTGTACGGGATCACTTCAGCGGTGTAGCCGGCCTCCCGCGCCCGCCGTGCGCGCCAGCGCTGCAATGCATGATCGATGCGAATAGCCCTGGTGACGACCGTTTCCTCCACAGATGTGACCTTAGCGACCGCAGTCGGACTCGTAAGAAGCCGGCACCGGTCGGAGATTTGACCACTCATGGTGAGATCCGGACTCGAGAGTCCGCACTGGTCGGAATTTCTCCGAGCGGCAGGCGGGGGTTAGAGCCAGCAACTACTCGCCGCCACTACGGCGAAGCACCTCACTCAGGCGTTCCGCTGCGGCGATGACCGCCGGGGCATGCAGCCGGCCCGGCTGTCGGGACAGTCGTTCGATCGGCCCAGACACGCTCACGGCAGCGATGACCTTTCCAGAGGGGGAGCGTACGGGCGCCGAAACCGAGGCGACGCCAGGCTCCCGCTCGCCCACTGAATGCGCCCAGCCGCGCCGGCGGACCGCCGCCAGTGCGACGGCGGAGAAGCGGCTGCCGCGCAGGCCTCGCTGCATCCGATCCGGCTCCTCCCAGGCCAACAGCACCTGTGCCGCCGAGCCTGCACTCATAGTCAGTTGGGTGCCAACCGGCACGCTGTCGCGCAACCCAGACATTCGTTCCGCTGTGGCGACACACACCCGGTAGTCGCCTTGGCGCCGGAACATCTGAGCCGACTCGCCCGTGATGTCACGCAGCCGCGCGAGCACGGGACCCGCCGTCGCCAGCAGCCGGTCTTCACCGGCGGCCGACGCCAGCTCGCCGAGCCGGGGTCCGAGGATGAACCGGCCTTGCAGATCCCGGCTCACCAGGCGATGATGCTCCAGGGCGACGGCAAGACGATGCGCCGTCGGGCGGGCTAATCCGGTTGCGGCCACCAGACCAGCCAAGGTCGTCGGTCCAGTCTCCAGGGCGCTGAGCACGAGGGCGGCTTTGTCGAGGACGCCGACACCGCTAGAGTTGTCCATGCCTTGATACTGCCGTCTCGGATGCTGGAAGGCAACTGCAAGGATTAGCTTGCCGGTCGCTGGAATTTCGAAGAACAGCACCTCGCCGGTATGGAACAGGGAGATGTGGGAACGGGGACAAGGGAGAAGATTGAGCGCGATGGGCAAGACACTGAGCGAGAAGGTGTGGGACGACCACGTCGTCAGGACCGCCGCGGGTGAGCCCGATCTCCTCTTCATCGATCTGCACCTCGTCCATGAAGTGACCAGCCCTCAGGCCTTTGATGGTCTGCGCCAGGCCGGCCGGTCGGTTCGCCGGCCTGATCTCACCCTGGCGACCGAGGATCACAACACACCAACGCTGAACATCGACCAACCGATCGCCGACCCGGTGTCGCGGACCCAGGTGGAAACCCTGCGGAAGAACGCGCGCGAGTTCGGCGTCCGCATCCACAGCCTCGGTGATCTTGATCAAGGTATCGTGCATATCATCGGCCCCCAGCTTGGCCTTACCCAACCAGGGCTGACGGTGGTCTGCGGCGACTCCCATACCTCGACGCACGGCGCGTTCGGGGCGATCGCCTTCGGTATCGGTACCTCTGAGGTCGAGCATGTCCTGGCCACCCAGACTCTGCCGCAGGCGAGGCCCAAAACTATGGCCGTCAATGTCACTGGTGAACTGCCGGTGGGAGTCACCGCTAAGGACATCGTGCTGGCGCTGATTGCCAAGGTGGGCACGGGTGGCGGCCAGGGCTACATCGTCGAATACCGCGGCCCAGCCATCGAGGCGCTCAGCATGGAGGGCCGGATGACGATCTGCAACATGAGCATCGAATGGGGCGCCAAGGCAGGCATGATCGCGCCAGACGAGACCACATTCGCCTACCTCAAGGGACGCCCTCATGCTCCGGAAGGCCCGGATTGGGACGCGGCTGTGGCGCACTGGAAAACCCTGCGTAGCGACCCGGACGCCATCTTCGACGCCGAAGTTGATCTTGACGCAAGTCAGTTGACGCCTTACGTCACCTGGGGAACCAACCCCGGTCAGGGCGTTCCGCTGGGCGCTGCGGTACCCGATCCGGAGATCTTCGCCGAGGAGTCTGACCGCACGGCAGCCACCAAGGCCCTGGAGTACATGGCCCTCAAGCCTGGCCAGAAGATGCGCGACATCCGAGTGGACACGGTCTTTCTTGGCTCCTGTACGAACGGGCGAATCGAGGACCTGCGAGCTGCTGCTGGTGTCATCAGGGGGCATCACGTGGCCGAGAACGTACGGATGTTGGTTGTACCCGGTTCCGCGCGGGTTCGCTTACAGGCCGAGTCCGAAGGGTTGGATGTGATCTTCAAGGAGGCTGGAGCCGAGTGGCGTGCCGCCGGTTGCTCCATGTGTCTGGGGATGAATCCTGATCAACTCGCGCCAGGCGAGCGCGCTGCGTCCACCTCGAATCGCAACTTCGAGGGTCGGCAGGGCAAGGGCGGGCGGACCCACCTGGTATCCCCGCTGGTGGCCGCTGCGACCGCAGTGGCCGGCACGCTCAGCTCACCAGCCGATCTGTCCGGGAGCCGATGATCATGGATGCCTTCACCAGCCATACCGGCACCGCCATTCCGCTGCGGCGGAGCAATGTCGACACCGACCAGATCATTCCAGCCGTCTACCTGAAGCGGGTAACCAAGACCGGCTTCGAGGATGGACTGTTTGCGGCTTGGCGCAGCGACCCGAACTTCGTGCTCAACCTGCCGCAGTATGCCGGCGCAACGATCTTGATCGCCGGTCCCGACTTCGGCACCGGTTCGTCCCGGGAGCACGCCGTTTGGGCATTGCAGAACTACGGCTTCAAGGTTGTCATCGGTTCGCGCTTCGGTGATATTTTCCGTACCAACTCAGGCAAGGCCGGGCTGCTGGTCGCTGTCGTCAATCA